>NZ_JASVVV010000005.1 GCF_030287405.1 Halalkalicoccus sp. NIPERK01
CGATGATGGGGGGTGTGTCTGAGCAAGGTTTACACTTCGATGATGGGGGGTGTGTCTGAGCAAGGTTTACACTTCGACGATGGGGGGCGTGGCCAAGTAGTGATTACACATCGATGACGGGGTGTCAGACGTTCGGCTTACACTTCGATGACGGGGGGTCTGGTAGCCGCTATACTTCGCTGCCGGTTCTAGGTCTAGGAAACTGAATCGCGAGAATACGAGCGATAACTCTCCCATATCGGCTGGATAAACATCGACGGAGGTGAATCTTTTTGATGCTCCGGCATGCAGCAAGCATATGACCGGTAGCGATCAGGAGGAAACGGATCAATCTACCCTTGATGAGAAAACACGTTCTAATGCGAACGAAGAACTGATCGAAGCTGCCCGTGAAGATGCCGCTGGGGACACGATTCCCGATCAGGATGAGGAAGCGACGGCGGATAGTAGCCAGCTGTCGATCCGAGACATGCTCGACGTCGAGGAGGAGACATCGGTGTTCGTAAATCGGGATCTCGTCGAGCCGGACACGATCATCGATGAGGAGCGAATCGTGGGCCGCGACGAGCAGCTCGAATCCGTCGTGTCGTTTCTGAAGCCGACGCTCCAAGGAAACCGCCCCCCGAATATGCTTCTGTACGGTCCCGCTGGAACGGGAAAATCGCTAATCATCGGTGCAGTCACGCAGCAAATCATCGAACTCTGCCAATCCAAGGGCGAACGATTCGGCGTGGTCGATATCAACTGCCAGCCGATCAACACCCTTGATCAGGCGGTGTACGAACTCGTCCAGACCGTCGCGAAGGATGTCGGCGCAGCGATCGGCGTTCCTGAGACGGGCGTTTCTACGAAGCGCAAGTACCGACGTCTGTACGAACTCATCAACGACCATTACGACTCGGTCATTTTCATCCTCGACGAGATCGACCTCCTGGTCGGCCGACGATCAAACGAGGAACCCGCCTATTCGAAACTGCTGTATCAGTTGTCGCGCGCGAGTAATACGAACGAGATCGAAGGACGAGTCTCGGTCGCAGCGCTGACGAACGACCCGAAGTTCATGGAGGACATCGACGGTCGTGCCGAGAGTTCGTTCAATCCTCGCGACGTCTACTTCCCCGACTACGATGCCAACCAATTGCGCGAAATCCTCGGTAATCGTCGTGACGCATTCCGCCAGGATACACTAGAAGACGACGTAATCCCGCTTGTCGCTGCATTTGCGGCGCAGAGTCACGGTGACGCCCGAAAAGCGATCGATCTGTTCCGTGGTGCCGGCGACCTAGCGGACGAACGCGGTGACGCGGTGGTTCGCGAGGACCACGTTCGTGAGTCCCAAGAAGAGATCGACAAAGACCGCTCGTTGAAACTCGTTGAGGGACTAACGACGCAGAAAAAGATCTCGCTATACTCCACGGCTGCTGTCGCCTGTTACTCGAATCGGTCGCGAAGTTCTGTCCCGAGCCCAGTAGGGTTCAAGGTGTACCAGTGGGTGACTGACGAACTTGATGCCGATCAGATGACGCGGGAGACGTATGTCAAGTATGTCAAGGAGCTCTCCACGTATGGTCTGGTATCAACGGCTCGGAAGAGTCGCGGTCGCGGTGGCGGGATGTACATGGAGTTCACGTTCACAGGTGATCCCGAAGCGATGATGAGCCGGATTGTCGACGACACGCGCCTGGAAGCGATTGCCGAACAGGGAGAACTCCTCCGAACAGTCGTCAATTCCCAACTGAAGCAGTTCCACGAAAAGTGATGGTGGCATCGATCCCGTGCGACGGTTATCGAGTGGACCCACCCCCCGTGTTCGATGTGTAAATAACGGAGAGAGTGGGAGGCCGGTTCGCCGATAAGGAGCCGGGATCCCACAGACAGGACGTGAGAGCCGAAGGATCGCCTGAAACAGCGAGTAAGAGAGTACGGTGAGAAATGGACCCCACGCTCGGTTAGTCGGAGCTGCTCTCCTCCTAACCCTCTCGCCCTTGTCTACTACGGTTCCGGTTCAATCCCTCCCTATATAAAACTTCGCTAGTCTAGAGTAGATCGTGATAGAGAACGTGATATCGCCGTTTCGGGCTTTCTCCGTCTTGTTTGCCACACTTTCACGGATATCCTGCTTTTCTTCTCCCAGCCCCCCTCTCCCTCGTTGGGTTTTACACATCGATGACGGGGGGAGGGAGTGGGGTCGCACCCTACTCGTACTGGTTCACTCGGTCACGGCTGCTGCGAACTTTATCAGATCCAGTTCTTTCGTCTCCGCGAGTTCCCGTCGAATATCTGTACGGTCCCACCCGAGCGGTGAAAGGACGCTTCTCCATCACTAAGCTTCAACCTCACAAAGGGTTAGGTCGTGATCTTCAAGTTGGTGGCCGGCTTCGTACAGCCGTCTGTCCACTGCGTCATCGGGAGGAGGATGCTCGTTGGCGGGCGGTCAACATCGGTGGTGGCTTTCCCCGTTCGTCCCTAGTTAGCGGCCCGTTGTAACCCTGTAATGTCGATTCTCTTCATCTCCAGCATTGCTTCCACCACTCGGTGTGCTTTCGCAGCGTCCTCGTCCTGCAACAGCTCGGATAAGACGGTGGGGACGATCTGCCAGGAGACACCGTATTTGTCCGTGAGCCAGCCGCATTCGCCTTTCGTCCCGCCGTCCGCGGTGAGGTTCTCCCAGTAATAATCGACTTCCTGCTGTGTCTCGCAGTGGACGATGAACGAGATCGCCTCGTTGAAGGCGAACTCGTGGGCCTGTGCGCTGTCCGCCGCCGCGAACCACTGGCTTTCGAGCTGGAAATCGGCGTACATGATCGTTCCTTCCTCGTCCGGGTCGTGATCCGGGCCGTATCGCGCGATCTGTCCCACGGATGTGTCGGTGAATATGGTGGTGTAGAAGTCCATCGCCTCTTCCGCGTTCCCACAGTTATCGCCGACGAACAGCATCGACGGCGTGAATTTGGGTCGCCACTCGCCTTCAGGATCGGTCAAGATCAACTGCCATGACACCCCGTACCTGTCCTGTACCCAGCCGTATCGGTCGCTGAACGGGTACGCATCCAGTGGCATCAGTACCTCGCCGCCGTCCGATAGCCGTTCCCAGAGTGTGTCGACCTCGGTTTCCGTCGAGCAGTTGACGATGAAGGATATGGCCGGATTGAAGGTGAACCCTGGGCCGCCGTTGAGCGCGACGAATTGCTGGCCGTCGAGTTCGAAGTCAACGGTCAGGACACTGCCCTCCGGCCGTCCAGCGGCTTCTGCTGCCGCCGCATCGTATCGGCTGATCGGACCGATTTTTGTGTTATCGAAGGTTGCGACGTAGAATTCTGTTGCCTCCTCGGCCGTGTCGTCGAACCACAGGTTCGGGGTGATTTTCCGCTCGGATTCGGTCAGGCTTTTGGTTTCATTATCTGCGGTCATACCATCTCTCCCTCCGTTCGGCGAGCCGCCTCCGCAGCATAGGTAGGCTAGACAACATCATATACTCGCGCCAAGTGCGATGAAAGTGAACAGCACTGTCCTCTTTTCCCGGTTTCTGGAGGTCACTCGCTGTTGTGTGGCCGGACGTTCCCCATCGCTCTCAGGTGGGTGTTATACTAGATGGATTAGCGGACGACTCCGGAGTTCTCATCTCACGGATTGGCTACTTGTTGCAATCGGCGTGGAAGATACCGGGTGTGTATCCAGTATAGGGACGCTCGAAAACCGCGAATTAGTTCGGTCGACGACGATGGATGCCATCGCACGCCAATCGGCACTTTCCCCTATCTATCGAGAATATCGCTCTGAACCCAGATCTCTCTCCTCGAGTGTGTTCGTTGTTAACAAGGGTCGATTTTATCTCCTCAGTGGGCGTAGTTACGTCGATGAACACTCAACAACAGCAAACACGGGAAGCCTGGGATGCAATCGCGGCGGGTTATGACGAGTTCGTCACCCCCACACATAGGCCCGTTTCGAAGACGGCCCTGGACACCGCGGGTCTTCAACGGGGGATGCGTTTTTTGGACGTAGCGGCGGGTACCGGCGCCCTCAGCCTTCCCGCGGCGCGGATCGGCGCAGAAGTGGTCGCGACGGATATCTCCCCTGCTATGGTTGAGCACCTCGAAGCACGTGCGAAAGCGATGGGATTCCCCAACGTAGAGGCACGGGTCATGGACGGCCATGCTCTCGAACTGGAGGACGACACCTTCGATGTCTCCGGCTCGCAGTATGGAGTCATGCTCTTTCCGGACCTTCCACGGGCGCTGGGGGAGATGGTACGCGTCACTACGCCCGGGGGCCGCGTCTTCATCGTCGTGTTTGGCGATCCGGAGGAGGTGGAGTTCCTCGGCTTCTTTATGCGTGCCATGCGCACTGTCATCCCCGACTTCGAAGGACTCCCGTTGGATCCCACGCCGCTCCCATTTCAGGTGTCGGACCCCCGGAAGCTACGCCAGCGTCTCCGAGAGGCGGGCCTGAAGGAGGTGCATGTAGAAACGGTCGCCGAAGAGCTGGAGTTCGACTCTGGGCATCACCTATGGGACTGGCTGATGAACAGCAACCCCATTGCTGGGGCGCTGGTGGCCGACACCACCGAGGAGCAGCGGATCGCTGCCCGGAAGGTGTTGGATGAGATGCTCCGCGCGCGAGCGGGGGAGACCGGCCCCGCCGTCCTCACCCAACCGGTACACATCGGTATCGGAACGAAGTGATGAACAACCCCTCTCTGTTCAGCACGCAGCCCGTTCATTGTCATAGAGATGTGCATACCTCGGGGATTGCGTATACATCGACGTCGAACCCCCGATAGTTGCGTCTGAATAGAGGTGCCTGGATAGTCCGGAGGGCGGGGACGACGGCTTTTCATTCGACACCCGTATGATAGTAGTCTCCGAGAGTCTGCCCTTCAGCGCGTCAATGGTCCCTCCGTATCGGCTGTTGTCTGTAATGAATTGATCATCGTTTTACTTCGCACATTTATTGGTATTCTAACTCATATTATACTGATTTAAGACCCTGGGATATCTGGTGTGCTATGTTATGTCTAACAGACCACCAGCAACCACGAACCGACGCACCGTTCTCGAAGCAGGCAGCGCCCTCGCCCTCACCGGCCTCGTCACTCCGGTAGCGGCGGTCGCCCAAACGGATCTTCCCATCGAGATCGAACAGAACGCCGAAGACGAGTACATCGTACTTTGGAACCTCGGCGACGACGAGGTTGATCTCACCGGCTACGGCCTCAACTTCGACAACGAGGAGAGTAGCCAGCGCGACCAAGTGCGCCAACTCTCCGGCAACGTCGCGCTCGCTCCCGGTGACGACGTCACCGTCGCCACGAGTGACGAAACCACGGTCGATACCGACGTCACACTTGCCGACCCCTACGACGGGTCCGTGCTGAACAACGACGGCACCGACGTCGTCGCCCTCGTCGATCCCGACGGGAACACGGTCGTTTCGACCGACGGCTCCGGTGGATCCGACTCCGGCGATGGTGAAGACGAGCCGGAGCGGACGCTGACCGTCACCGTCGTCGACGAGACCGACGAGCCCCTTGAAGGTGCGAACGTGAGCGTTGTCACGTCTGACGGCGGTGAAGAGGTCGCGAGCGGCGAAACCGATAGCGACGGTACGGTCACGTTCGACGTTGAGAGCGGCGAGTATGACGTCGTCGTCAACCACGACGATGTCACCGGCCCAGCGGCCACTCGGACGACTGTCGACGACGCCGATGCCGAAGTAAGCATGACGCTCGACACGACCGACGGCAGGGCGACCGGGATCGTCCGCGTGGTCGATCGGAACGGCGATCCCGTCGAGGGCGAGCCCGTGACGCTCTGGCCGCCCGGTACCGTTGAGGAAGAGGCGACGGAGACGCGCGAGACGAACGCCGACGGCGAGGTTGTGATCGAACTCAGCGGGCTCGAACCGACCGATGTCACCGGCTTCGACGTCGAAGTGCGCGACCAGGAACAGAGACTCGGGATCATGAGCGACGCGTATCAAGGTGTCCAAGAGGTCGTCTTCGAAGTCGATACGTCTGAGAACGATGGCGACGACTCAACTGATGATGACAATAGCGACGACGGTGACGACACTGACGACTCGGAGAAGGAGACTGAGAAGACCGACGGCTCTGACAATGACGATGAATGCAAGAGGAAGACCGATGCGGACGGGGATGGCGTCCCCGCGACGGACGACGCTGACGATGACTGCGCAAAAGTGAGCTAAGCGGTTCGTTCACTTTTCGCCCACCACTCTCCATTCCGAGGCTCCAGTCGGCGTATGCCGATTCGACCGGTCAGTCGCTCTCGATGTCCATCTATCGCCGTCGTAGGTGTCCGTAGACCTGATCGGTGATCGGTCGTCTGAATCGACGAATGGCGTACTGCGGTTACGAGGTCAACGCAGACTGCACCGCGGTCGCCGGATTACATCCGGCGGGCAGCAAAGTCGCGTAGCGACTCTGCGATGGCGAAGAACATCGGGCTACGCTCGGAAGCGGCACCACAGACTCCGTTCCTCGCCCACGTCGGGGGGCGGAGACGTCTTGGAAAGCGAAGCGTTCCAATGGTCAGAAAATCGAAGATCTCCTTCGACACCAGTAGACGTGCGTGTGAATGGTGGGACGTTCACGAGAGCAGAGCTCTCGTGAGCCAACCAGAACGCTCCGCGTTCTGGTGACGTTGAACGGCAAGAGCCACCGGCCTATTGCTGATAACTGATCACCCGGGCGTCCACATCAAAGCCCGACCCTCAAGGACCGAGGCGCGTATGCACCGAGGGAGTAGGGTCGGGTAGTTTACACCAGAGGAACCCACAGGTGGCACCGAGAAGCAGCCCGAATATCATGTGTGCGACGCCGATTGAGATGATAACGAGTACGCCACCGATAACCCCTGGAATGGGGAGCAGTGATTCCGGGAAGGTTTGAACTCTGAGCAGTTGCATCGCGACCGGTATCACGATCCCGGTCATGACGAGACCGACGGCCGCTGCATAGACGAGCCCGGCTGCCGTATACTCAGAAACGGAGGTGAGCTGTTCCCGCACGAGTGGACGCGAAACTATCAGAGCGAAGATGACCCCGATTACGATGCTGTTGGCTAGATGGGCGGCCCACCCGCCGATCACTGTTGGCCAACCGTACAGGGCACCAATGAGCGGCATCATGTTCGCTCCTGTATGAAGGATCACGCCCATCCCGAGACCACCGACGAATCCTCCCGCAATGCCCGCTCGCACTGCGTTTACTACCGATTCCCCTCTCTCAACGGTGACTGTATCCGTGCTCACACCCATAGTGTGTTATTAGCTAACAAGAACCATTAACTGATCGACGACTCGTGAGGGCGACTGCAAACGGTACGAGGTATCATCGTTGGGTGACGGCGAGTCTGTAACTCGAACGGTCACTGTTTTACGGAAGTGCAAGGAGAAAGCCTCGCCCTGAAGGGCGGAGAGGACGTCAACGTGGACGTAGAGTCGAGCGCTGATTAGCCGTCGTGTGACCAGTGGATGTCGCCGGCAGGCTGCACTGACTGTCTCGCGGAAGTACTGCTGTTCCACTCTCGACGAGCGTCGAGTTTTCACCGTCCACGTGTCATGAACGTGTACACGTCCGTTCGACGGTCCAGATGTGCTTTCTCGACTAATCCCTCGTTGACGAGCGTATCGAGGTTTGCGTACAGCCGTCCGTGATGAATTTCCGTAGTACCCCTCGAGGCAGTTATCCATCCTTTTACGCATGACCTCGTATGCTCATTTGACCCGCGAGCCAGTCGCGACGGAATAGAATGGTGGTTCGGAGAGGGGGATTCACAGAGATCACCGACGAGGAACTCAACACGCCGTTCTGCGAACAAGCACATATGACTTCATTCTCGAGCCGATTCTTCTCGTAGCGTTACGTTATCGTGTGAATCGATCGATGACTGTGAAGCTTCTTCACGAAGGTTGGGAGATAGTACACAAGGTCACCCGCAGTGAGTACCCCAACAACGGAGCCGTCCCCATCCATCACAGGTAACTTTTTGATGGAGTGTTCCCGCATTCGCTCGGCAGCGGTTTGAATCGTCTCGGTGGTAGTCACTACGATGAGCGGTGTGCTCATCATCTCTTCTACCGTACTCTCGGTCGGCGTTTTGCCTTCGGCGACCATCATGTTGATGTTGGATTTCGTGATGATCCCCACTGGCGTCTTCTCGTCATCTGCAACGACGATAAGCGATCCGACGTCGTGATTGTAGAGTTCCTGTGCGGCTTCGAACACCATCCGATCGGATCGAATCGTTCGAACAGGCTGGTAGCGTATCGAGCCAACGGAAAGTTCGATCATGATCTCGTACCTGAGTTTCTCATCTCTCTCCTAGTATGTCATCAGATGGCATAGCTGTTTGCTCTGTTCAGAATCATCATTCATCACTGAGACACCCTGTGCCGTACGCTCTCTGGACCATAGTATACGGCTTCGGTTCTCAACGGGGACTGGTCATTATTGCTGTGTTTTGGTACTACCTGCCGTATTAGCATTCGTATATGACGTGTATTGTTAACGTGAAACAAGCGCTATAGTGGCTGAGGCCGTCCCTACAGATACGATGCCGCCCTCATCACCCAATGTCAAAAAATCCCTCTCCCTGTCACCATCCGAACAGTGGACACTCCATCACGTGTTACTCCGTCGTATCGATCAGGAGTCGGTTAATCCATCAGAGGAACCACCACCGATTGAGGTCTTTCGTGCATTCGCTGCGCTTGATGCCGGCGACCTCTCGTTTACCGACGCCGAACTCGAAGCAATTCAGTCCGTCCTTACGGACTACCATCACGATACTGACCGGTGGAGCGTCGACCGTCCTCGTGTTGAACTCCTGCTTCAGCACGTCTCGGAAGCACGCAATACCGATCGCAAACTTCACCTAAATTTCGAGGCGGAGGACCCTTCCTCGACGAAGTGAGCGAAGCGAACGGAGTAGGGAGGAGCCGACAACACCGCAACGAACCACGTTCTCAGGCGGGCCTGCTCCCGAACGTTTGAGTAATTAGAAACGATCCCCAGTCATCGAATCTCCGATGGATGACTCATTCTCGAGGGTTGCTGATATTGAGCATCTCACCTTCACAGTCCGGACATTCCATTGGATGGTGGTTGGCCTCCATTCTGTGTCCACAGTCCATACATTCGAATATATTCGGAGACACTTCTTTAGATAGTTGTTTCTTTCCCATGAGTACTATATGATCTCCCACCGTTATCAACCTATCCTCTATAAACTTCCAAAAATATCATAGAACGCTACAACTCGAGATCGAGTCCTGCAAATACGCGCCCTATCCTCCTCGGGAGCAATCACTATCGACTGGTTGTAATACGGCCTCTAGCCTGTCCCTCGATGGAATATCACCCCGTCTCCACGTCTTGGCCTTCCGAGCGCCCATTCGATTTCGGCGAGCGTCTCACCCTGTGGAACATCTGCCTTCTGCCAACGGGCTTGGTTGCACAAGGCACTGAAAGACCATCTTTTGGCAGCGCGATCCACGTTGATACTCATGCCACGGTATTCCACCGTCTGTTCGTACGTGTACCGCGGCTCGAAGGAGACCGTTGAGGGTCGAACCCTGCCCTCCTGCCCCAGCCTGCAGACTGATATCCGGAATACGGGCGGCGAGTGAGTCGACGCGGGGGCCGTCGCCGACGAAGGGCTGGTAACAAGCCGTGATCCCGACGACCTGCCTGCCTTCTGTGATATACTAATAATTCGGTATGGAGCAGTATATGCCTTGCTCACTCTATTTCAGCTCGCTACATCGAATCTCCTTGCTAGACGTTGGTTCGAGCCGCCACCAAGAGTCATCCAGATTACGGGTACTGCGACCGGTATAGTGACGCCTACCACAGTCGATGCGGTTACATCCGTGGCTTGATCGGCCGTAGCGCCAATGAAGGACGACTATGTACCACCAACGATCTACCGAACGCCCCACGCAGGTGGCTGTGGTGTCATCAAGACTATGTCTGTCGCCCTCCGTGTATCCGTATGGTCGCGATCATCGAATTTGAGCTTTCCGCCGAGAATTTCGCGCTTGAAGAAACATTGAGGGCACTCCCGGGGGTACACATCGAGATCGAGCGGGTCGTTGCCGACGACCCGACTCGGATTACGCCGTATGTATGGGTCCAGACCGATGACTTTGACGCGCTCGAAGCCGCATTTGAGAAGGATCCTACTGTCGAGTCAATGACCCTGTTATCCGAAACTGATGAAGAGCGTTCGTATCAGATGGTATGGACCGGTTCAGTTGACCTCATTATCAGATTACTTACGGACCATGAGGGAACGATCATTACTGCGACGGGATCAGATGAGAAGTGGCATCTCCGTGCAGTGTTTCCAGATCGAAAGTCCCTCTCCCAAGCGCACGATTCTGCAAAGAATGTCGGCCTGCAGTTCGATGTTCAGTCGATTTATGGAACAGACGATACCCGACACGTTAAGTACGGGCTCACGGAAAAGCAGCGCGATACCATCGTTGCAGCCTTTGAGGCAGGCTATTTCGAAGTCCCACGGGACGTTTCCTTGTCGGAATTTGCTGCGCAGCAAAATCTGTCACACCAAGCGATCTCAGAACAGCTGCGACGTGCGACGAGCCATCTCGTCGAGTCAACGCTTATCTCGGATAGAAACACGAATGGAGGGTAAGCTACCACGGCCTAACGGCCGTGGCGTTCACCATGGGCTCCCTCAAGATAGTTAGGCACGTGCCTATGAAATGCATCGCTGCCACTACGAAAGACGGGATAGCTGCCGCAATGTTACGCTTCGAGACGATCGTAATCAAAACCCTCACCGAGTTGTGAAAACCCCTCAAGCGCATTCTATTCTTCGCGCATGTATTACATACATATCTATGTAATTGTCCTGGATATCGGTGTCTCTCGATACCCACCTCGATAACCGTCCGATCTGTTTGGTCTTAGTCATCCCTCCTCCTGCTGTCGCTTATCGAGAGCAGCCATTACTGGACTTGCGGTTATTCCGTGAACTATAATCGACGCCAGCACAACGAAGCCCACAAACGCCCACAGTTCCTCAGCAGCAATAACCAGTTCCGCTTCATGGAATGATGATTCTGCTAATGCATGAGACAGATAATAAAACGATCCGACTCCTCGTATACCGAAAAACGCGATTACCGCCCGTTCTGGCCAAGAAGCAGCTGTTCCAAGGTAGCTAATGATTCCAGTCGCTGGTCTAATGACAAATATACAGAGTACCCCGATTGCCCCTTCTAACCAGGTCAGGGGAGAGAGTAGGCCTCCGGCGATAGCCCCTCCGAATAAGAGAAGAACCGTTGCCATTAGTAGTCGCTCAACGAGGACGGCGAAATCATGGAGTTCTACGTAGTAGTCATGCTCCCATTCGGAATGTCGAAGCGTCAATGCAGCTATGAATACGGCGATGAAGCCATACCCATGCAACTGTTCGGTTATACCGTAGGCGAGTAATGTCGTGGCCAGCGCTTCAACACCCGCCATTACGTCCCGCTCATTAACCATCATGTCTGCGATACTTCCTGATGTCGGGAGTCGAAACAGGAAGCGAGCCATCAGCTGCCCAATCAGGTAGCCGAGCACTATTCCAACACCGATTTTGTAGAAAACATCAACGAGAAGCCAGTCTACGATCCAGACCTCTGGCCTTACGAACGCCGCTCCGGCGATGACGATTGCTAGGTTTGTGAGGGGAAAAGCCAATCCGTCATTGAATCCGGCTTCTGAGGTGAGCGCAAATCGAACGGTTCCCCACTCATACCGTGGATCCTGTTCCTCTTCGAATTCGGTCAGCGGAGCTCCTGCTTCGATTCCAGAGGCAAGAACCGGATCGGTCGGCGCGATCACAGCTCCGAGCAGGATGGCAGTGGCTGGCAAGAGACCGAGGACCCCCCATGCCAGGACCGCTACCGATCCCGCCGTGAGTGGTAATGCAACAACTACTAATCGCCACGTTGCAGTCCACGTCTGCAGCGAGAACGGTCGATCAAGCTTCAATCCTGCTCCCATAAGCGAGATGATGATGACGAGTTCAGTGAGACGTTCGGTGAGTGATGAATTCGCGATCGGATCAAGTGCTGGAGCGCCGGGGATGAGTGAAAAGAGGAGACTGCCGAGCACCACATATATCATTGGGAACGATAAGGGCCGGTGTTCGAGTAGTCGTGGCAAAACGACCGTACCCAGCAGAGCGATAGAGATGATTATCAGGCCGATCTCGTAAGTGCCCATCCTGGAGTGGTTGGTGTCCGAGGTACGAAAGGAGTAGGTACGGCACTCAATCACTCCCGTATCGATTACGTCTTCGTCGTAAGTTTTCGTCCTTGAGTCGAAACCTACATAGACTACCTGCGACAGTAACCCGCATGGTTGTCTCGGTGGATATCCTAATCCATCATTGACGCTAAACGCGTACGCTCTTCGGAGTTAAACGCATTCAGCAAGCGGAAGGCTCCTGTGACCGCCGTTTGTTGTGATTCTCGTAGAGCAGAAGGCCGCACTCAAAGCAGTAGAACAGGCACACGACTAGCACAATACCAATATTCGGATACACAATGACAACCGACGACAACAACCAAGAAACCTCGTCGCTGCTCGACATTCTTCGACACGTCGTCGAGACACTCCACGATGCAGAACGCAGCGACGAGGGCGAAACAGCCGGTCACGGGACGGTCTCCGGGCGGTCTTTCCGAACCGACTACGAGTTTACCGTGAGTACAGGCCTCGACCCCGACCCTGACAGTCACTGGGGCCACCTCGGTATCGAGGAGCTGTCCGACGAATCCACGGCGACGAGTATCGATACGGATGAGGGCTATCTCGTCGACGTCCGCGAGGAGGGAGACGCCATCATCGTGCTGGCCGACCTGTCACAGATGACGGCCGAGAGCGTTACTACCGAGATCGATCGCGAGCGAGACGAGCTCGTAATCGAACTCGGAGAGAAGACCATCGAGCGGATCCCACTCGACGATGCAGCCATCACTGTGACTGACTCGACGTTCAACAATGGCGTCCTCGAGGTCCGCCTTCAAACCGGCGAATCTGCCGTAGAAGGAGGATCCAATGAGTAAAACCGAGACGACGGAACAGTCGATTCTCGTCCGATTAGAGGAACGGATTCCCGGATTCACAGCCGCGCTCGAACAGTTGAAGACACAGATCGTCGAGAACAGCGACGATAAAGCCCTCATCGAGACTGTCGAAGAGATCTGGGACATCATAGAGGAAGTAGAAGACGTCCTCGAGACGGTCGATTTCGAGGAACTTCCAGACGCGATCGATGCGGAGAACGTTCCAGAGGCGGTCTCGACGGGCGACGCACGCGACGCGATCGATCTCTCGGAGCTGAACGACGCGGTGGAACTCAGGGAGCTGTGGGAGGCCGTCGACCTCCCGGAGCTACGCAAACAGAAACAAGAGCTCGACACGGAGGTAGCGGACGTCACCGGCGACGGGAACGAAGAAGACGACGGCCTTCTCAACATGGATGGGATGTTCGCCACGGGCGGTGCCAACACGGAGTTCGACATCGATGACCGCCAAGAGAAGATGCAGGAACTCATCGAGACGGCCGTCGAGACGTTCCGAACGTCGCTGTTGGAGACCCATGACAAGGTCCGGGTGCTCTACGAGATTAACCAAGAGAAACTCGGCGGTCAGGCTTCGTTGAATCCGACGGCGATTTCAACGATGCCGAAGGGGCCGATCCCTGACTCGGCGTCGACGCGCGTCTCGACAGTGCCATCGCAGGTCAAATACTCGCGGGCGAAGAACCCCCGGCGGATCTACGGCCGGCGGTTCGAGCATGCGAACACAAAGTGAACAAACCATGAGTAGCGCGAAACCCACACGACAGCAAAGCGATCTCGCAGATGTCCTCGAGCTAGTGCTCGATAAGGGAATTGTCATCAACGCTGATATCGCAGTGACAATTGGCGATACGGAGCTCTTGGGAATCGAGATCCGGGCAGCAATCGCTTCCTTCGAGACCGCTGCACAGTACGGTCTCGCGTTCCCCAGTGGGACCGATATGCGCCGAGTCGAACAGGCCTCAGGGCGCGAACCGCTCGAAATCGAGAATGAGCAGGGCGAGCGTGAAACGATCGACCTCGGGATCAGTGCGAGCGAGGGCGGCTCGAATGCGGAGGACGACGAGACCGCCGGCCAGAGGTCGCCCAGCAAACGGCCCGATCCTGAAGTCCCGACCATCACCAGTCGTAGTGGCAGGAGCGATGAATCGAGGGACGGAGGTGATGACGACGAGGACAACGGCGACGAGAACGGATCATGAGACGGATCGATCTCGTCGGTGAGGCCACTGGGGAAAGTGAGACGGACGCGGCGTCCGGACTGCTCGCACTCGTGATGACCGTCGTCGAGCTGCTCGTCGAAGCGATGGAGAAAGAGGCGATTCGCCGCATGGGCTCAGGCGTGTTGAATCCGGAGGAGATCGAACGCCTCGGAACCCGGCTTCTGGCGATCGAAGACGAGATTGAGGTAATCAAGGAACGAGAGGGGATCGACAACGACGTCGACGAGTTGCGAACAGAACTCAACGGCCTGCTCAGCGAAGGAATCGAGCAAGTGTACAATGACCATCACGAGGGGATAGAACGATGATCGATAACCGACCGTTCTCGCCCGAGTTCACCGCTCGGGAACGCTTTGACGCTAGGCTCACCGGTCCGTGGCCGCCGTACTCGCACACCTCAAATATCGGAGATGATGACTGATGGAGCCGACACGCCCTGAGGGCCACGCCGTTGTCGATCTACTGGACGTGCTGCTCACCGAAGGCGCGATAGTACAGGCAGACGTCGTCGTCACTATTGCGGACATTCCACTAATCGGGATCAACCTCCGGGCGGCGATCGCGGGGATGACGACGATGGTCGAGTACGGGATGTTCACTGAATGGGACGAGGAAGTTAGAAATCAGAAGCGGTATCGCCACTCGGAGTTCGGTCGCCGGCCGCGTCCGAAGGTACCGGCTGAGGACGAATGATACGCCCCTTTCGTGCGTCCCGATGTTCTCCAGTAGGATTTTGACAGCCACTAACCGGCGCATTTCCCCTATGAGGGGGAAAGAGGAGTTACCCAGCAGACCGGTCAGATCGAACCGTGAACTACTGATAGGGATTATCGTAACCAATCGGAAACCCCTGTGGCCCATCGACCGACCCAGTCCCTTGATTCCGAGTGGGGAAATCCATGAACTTCTACGATAATCCCCATGAATAGCGGGAAATATAGCTAGTTCGAGGCGACATAGAGGAGACGTATTTTCAGGTGTATATGTGTTCTATTCGGCGGGCTACGATGCGCTTGCCCAGGCCGGACTTGCCAGCGCATGGCAAATGGTAACGAGGCTGGGTGCCTTCCATAACAGCGAGTACCAATGAGTCAATCAAGACCAAACACGTCCAGCCTCGCGGAAGTCCTCGATCGAATCCTCGATAAGGGCGTCGTGATCGATCTCTGGGTTCGCGTGTCGCTCGTGGGGATCGAAATCCTCACGATTGAGGCACGAGTGGTCATTGCGTCGGTGGACACGTTCCTCCACTACGCAAAGGAGATCTCCAAGATCGAACAGGCAGAGGAATCCGGCGACTGGGAGGAACTCGAGGAGATCGAAATCAAACCTCAAGCATCGTCGTAAATGTGAGGGACATCTCCTCCCTCGTTCGCCATTTTCACGATCCCGACTGGCTCGTTTTCGATGACCCACCCCGAAACCTAAATCGGACGAGGAGAAGACCGCCTGCGTCAGTACCGATGGGAGAGCTCTCGACAACGTACCCCACGGCATTTATTCCAATTATCTGATTCATAGGAGACGCTAGTCAATCGAAATCTCTTCCTCACATCGAGACCCCCGGAAAGGAGTCACGTCTGCCAACGGCCATCGGCCCGATTCTACAGAAATCGTTACTAGGCATACCGCTCAGTCGTCGGCGGGGCCGGCGAGTCACCGGACGAGACGCCCGTGCCGGGCCCGACGTCGATCCCGAGGTCGTCGAGCTTCTCGTCGGGGACGACACCGTCGACCCCACCGCGGTGCTCGTAGTACTCCGCCTTCATCTCGTCGAGTTCGCAGTACTCGCCCTCGCTCGCGCCCTGACCGGAGGTACCGTCCTCCTCGAGGAATTATTGTAAGATAGCTATGAAGGACAGCAAACTATTGATCAATCATGTGTTTTCCATTCCTCGACGAATTAAACGGAATTGAAAACGCGCGTGAAAATCAACGTCGGAATATGCGATACTGCAGCTAGAATAGAGGTAGATCAGATCGAATTGACGATCACGATCGGACAGTTTACGTTCTGGAGAAGATATTCAACACGCGGACCGTAGAATGCTCGTTGACTAATCGAACGTGTCTCTGTTCCAACGATAACCAGATCCGCATCGTTCTTTTCAGCGAGATCGATAATCCCCATCTCAGGTCGGGGACTTACTGCTACAGTCGTGAGCACTTTGGCGCCCATCTCGCGGCCAATAGTCGCCTCCCGATCGACGATTTCCTCACCTATACCGATCATCTTCGAAAGATCAGGTTGACCGGCGAAACGATCGTCAGGTTGCGGTTCATCGACGATGTGGACGATCTCGACGATAGCGTTTTCCTGTGTAGCAATCGCAAAGGCAATCTCGGCAGCACGGCGATTATACTCGGTCCCTACCGTCGGTAGCAGGATGCGGCGTAATTGCTCGCCCGTTTGCTCAAGGGCATACTCGCCCGAATAAGGCGTACTGACAACCAGTGTTGGGCATGATGTCTCTTGAAGGATTTGGTCGACGTTCTTACTGAAGAGTGGTTCGTTGGGATCGCTCCTACGCCTGGCCTCCCCGAGAACGAGTAAATCGTAGTTGATAGCTTCGTTAATGATCGTGTCGGCCACGGTTCCACGACACTCGCGAATGAGAGATCGAGGTGATTGGTTCTGTTCACCCAACTGCTGTTTGATACGTCCAAAGACGTCTTCGGAATCGTCGTCATCAGCAACTTGCTCAAGAGACTCTCCCACCTCCCTGAGCGCTATTTTGCCGTCCGTCCGCTTACCATCCGATCCATCGGCTTCCCGAATTGGTACCGTATGTAGCTTGGTTCGCCCTCTGTTTCTGAACAACCGATTGAGCGAGTTGGAAAACCTACGTATCCTATCGTCGTTTTCGTCGCCTTCGGTTGTAACGTACATCGTCGTCAGTTCGATATCGCGGTCGCGAATCACGGGTCCGAGCAAGCGCGCTGCATACTGAGTGGTGACTCCACCGCGAGTTGGCAGTAGAATTCGCGTAATACCGGCGACGAAGCTTTCCCGGAGCCGTTCTTCTCGTTTTAGCCGTTCGTGTTCCTCCTCGGTCATCTCAATTTTCGGGAGTGACCAGCGCATGATCGGCGGTGCCATGAGCGAGGTAGCGATAGCGACCATGACGATGATACTGTACATATCGGTCGTCAGAATGCCGAGTCCAAGCCCGATTGTCGCGACGATGATCTCCATCGCGCCACGGGCATTCATTCCACCACCAATCGTGATCCCTTCCCATTTCGAGAGGCCAGCCGTTCGAGCGACACTCATCGTACCCGCGAACTTACCGAAGCAGGCGACACTGAGGACGACGAGGCCGACCAAGAACACCGTCGGATCAAACAACGCAGCAACGTTCATTCGGAGCCCAGCGATAGCAAAGAAGATCGGCGCGAAGATTCCGAGAGTCATCAGTTCGAATGTGTGCTTGAGGTGGTAATCAAAACGGTTGACCTGACTGACTAAGACCCCGACAACGAATGCTCCCAAAATTGCCTCGAGACCCATGTACTGAGTGATTGCGCCCGCCGTGAGTGCGAGAATCATGAGCGTCGACAGCATCGCCATCTCGCCCGTAACGACGTTGTCGACCCAGTGGAAGATTTTCCGAACCACGTGTGGGCCGACGGTAAACGTGATTCCGAGAAAGACCACTACCGAAAGGAGGGTAGTCAGGGCTGAACCCACATCCACCACACCGCTTCGGGCCAATCCAGCGACAGTCGCAAGGAGGATCCAACCGATCGTATCATCGACCATCCCTGCTGCGAGAATAAGCTGTCCGATGTCCCGCCGAACGATATCGAGTTCGATGAGTACCTTCGCAATGACGGGAATAGCTGAGATACTCATCGCCGTCGCAATAAACAGGCTAAACACGAGTCGTTGATCGGTCGCACCAACAAAGTTGCCTGGAAGGAACCATCCCAGCGTGAACCCAGTTATGAACGGCACGAGAATGCCGCCCAATGAGAGAATGACGGCCGTCCGGCCCTTACTGATGACGAGATCGATGTCCGTCTCGAGCCCTGTTACGATCAGCAGCATGATCAGCCCAATCCAGGAGATGATCTCAAGCAGGTGGAACTCGCTCTCGGGAATCGCAAACAAGGGATCGTAGATGCCTGGAGCGACCAATCCCAGTATAGATGGCCCGAGGATGACGCCAGCAAGCAATTCTCCCACGACCGTGGGTTGTCCCATCGAGTTCAACAATTCGCCAAGAACGCGTGCGACAAACAGCAACACCGTAAGTTGGACGATGACGATGAAGAGTTCATGATGGCCGATTGGCTCGAGAACTAGCATTATGACCATCCCACGGTTTCGATGGAGACCAATCCCCGTTGCTCAATCGATTGGCGTCCCGTTGATTTGCCACGTATAGCCCCTACTCTTCCGGTTAAGGGGGGATCTATGCTCCACATAGTTCAACCGAAGGTAAGTGTTAGTGAGCTAAGGAGCGAGAGTATAAAAACGCTCTACCCCGTGATCAGGCGGCGAATAACCCGGTACCGGATCAATGGACAGAATCGATTAACAGAATCAGGCACTTTGATAATCGTTCTCTCTACCCGTGACTGTAGATCTCGCATCCGACGTTGCTTCTTTTGGATCCTTACTTTCATCGAATCTTTTCGAGATAAATCGTAGTGGGTTTTGAGAGCTTAAACACCTTGAATGGGCAACAATTACCGCTAACCTCGTCGGGGTCGTTCTCTAAACTGCCGGGAAAGGGCATCTAATGGGAGGCTCACAACCCTTTCCAGGTGACTCATAGAATCATGGTTGTTTCTTTTGCATCCATATGGCGCGTTCCGTCGTTCTAACTGGCGGTTCCAGAGTCATGCAGGCAGTCCCGTCAACCCGTACCTTGGAGCCACATACGTCTGGGGAATCTGAACGCGGCGTACGTGTCGCTGTAGTCTATGAACCGTTCAGGTACGCTTATAGAGGGATATAGTCTCTCATCTAGAATGGAAAAGCCCGACGTGGTCACGGTCGATTCGTACACGACGCTCGTTGACGTCAGTTCACAAGCCGCCGTTCTAGAGGATCATATCGCGGAGATAGACGACGGAGAGCGCGTCTCACAAGCATGGCGGAACCAGTATATTCAGTACTCGATGATCGCTAACGAGATCGATGAGTATCGCCCATTCTGGGAGTTAATCGGCTACGGGCTACAATATGCTCTCGAAGCGAACGACTATGAGGTTCCCGGAGACGTACGCGACCGTATTCGTAATGAGGTCTACCAGGATCGGATTACCGTCTTTGATGACGTGGCCGATGGCATCGGACGGGTCGTCGACGCAGGCTACGAAGTATACGTGCTCTCGAATGGCGATCCGGCAATGCTTGAGCACCTGATCGAGGCTGCTGAACTCGAGGACCTCGTTTCCGGTACGATCAGCGCCGACGAGATCGGGATCTATAAACCCGATCCAGCGATCTATCAGCATGCCGCTACACGTGTTGGAACACCCATTCGAGACATTCTGCATATTTCCGGTGGCAGTATGCGTGATGTCTGGGGTGCAAAGCATGCCGGCATGAAAGCTGGTTGGCTCACACGGCCCGAACAGAAAACCCCCCGTGAGTACCTTGGGCCGGACCCTGACATCGTCATCGAGAACTTCGATGATCTTGCGAACCGTCTCGAATGACGTCATGGTCCAGCCAGATCACGGGCGGTGTTCGCTCATTCCGGGCGCTATCGATACCCGAGATCCACCAGCTGCTTGGTGAACGGCAGAATCGTAGTAATAGTTTCGCCGGCATCCGTGTGTGAGCAGATTGGTACGCCACCTGTTATAGACGTCCGAGGATGCGTGGCAGACGAGGACATAACGATTCCCTGGATTCTATCGACTCCGTCTCGACGCCGCTCAGCGCTCACGATCGTACTGGTGTACACTTCACTCCCCATGTAAAGACGATCGTGTACAAAGCCGAATGATTACTGAGTTGGCACGTGAAGCAGCTGTATGACCAATACTCACCAGCACCAGCTAGAATGCAATGCACTTTCGACGATCACCTCATCCGGTGCCAAACTCGTCTACCTCTATCTGTGGCTCGAGAACGAAGCAACGATCGACGAGCTTCACGCCGCACTCGGACTGAAGAAGCTCACACTTTACTCGCTGCTCCAGACACTCACTGCAACTGATCTCGTGGAGCGTGACGGACCCGTGTACGTCTGCCAGGAGCAGACAGCAGCGGGGGGGAATGCATGAGTACAGACTCAGTCCGTGCGGTCGTTCGAGTGCGGACGCTGGGCCCAGCGGGACTCAACCCTCCGCAGATCGAGGTCATTAATCGCCTCCAGATGCTGGCAGACGAGGGTCCAGTCGATGAACTCGATGTCGATGTATGGGGACCGTCGATGGGAACCACGCAAGATCGGCGGAATCCGACGGAGACACGCGAACGAGTAGCCGAATTCGAACACTGGGCAACCGAACAGGGGTATACGCTCCGGCCGGCCTTCCAGTGGCAGTCCAGCGAATCAGCAGGCGATACCGGGAGCCAGAAACAAGAGATCGTCACGCCGTTGATTACCCTCGCCATCTACACCGAGAACGAGGGAGCCCTGCAGGTAGTCTATCCCCACGTGGATGGTGAGGATGTCTGTACGATCCACGATGGTGTCGAAGCACTCGAATCGATGGCAGATAACACCGATCGGTCGGGAGACGAACAGCGTAAGCAAGAGGGAGTCCCGGCTGAGTGATTCGTGACGTAGAGACGAGCACAGTGGTGGAGTGATGAGTGGGTGCCAGCCGCCGTTGGCCCCCGTTCGATGTGATCTCGATCTGCTTTCCGTTCGACTGTCTCGATTCAAGCGCAGCGATTCCATCGTCGATCGTGCGAACGTCGTCGCTGGTCGTGTTGGGACGGTGCCTTTGAGAGCAATTATCAATGGTTATTTTGAGGATATCCTGCTGCGGGCTCCGGCGGCTACACCGTGAGTGCCCGCGCATCACTGTGAGTCGGAACGCTATTCTCGGTACGCTGTTGGATTGATACCGACCGGTGCGGATCACGAGATGGAGCGCGAAAACGGGGAAACCACTATCGTGTCGCTGCTGGTAGTACATCGAACGACGATCCGAATGGTCACCGAGTACGTCTTCATCAGCGACCTCCACATGGGCGGTGACGAGCAACTCACCACGCTCGACTTCGAGAACGAACTCATCTCCTTTCTCGAGGACCTGAGGCAGCGCGGCGGCAACGTCGAGTTGATCATCAATGGCGACACCTTTGGCCTCTGGGAGTACGCCGAGGTGACTGGTACCGACAAGCTCGAGCGGGTGATAGAGGACCACCCTCGCGTCTTCGAACAGTTCCGCGCGACCGGCGAGGAGATCGATATCACGCTCATTCCGGGTAACCACGACTACGACCTCGCGTGTTACCCGTCCTACGTGGATCGGCTCGCGGAGTACAACCTGACCCTCGAGCCCAAAATCGCCATCACCCGCGAGGTCGCCGACGGAACGGTCTGGATCGAGCACGGCCAGCAGTACGACGCAAACAATCGCATGCCTGACTGGGGCAATCCGGACGCGCTGCCGGTTGGCTACTTCGTCGTCCAGCGGATCGTCGCCGCCGCAGGGCGCTACTCCGAGCACGCCAGAGGCGACTGGCTCCGCGACATCCAGTCGGTCGCGCCGATGGAAGAGATCCCGCGCTGGTTGCTCTCGAACTACTTCTATCGGGAGATGAGCCCGCTCTTGCGGGCGATCGTCGTTCCACTGTTGCTCTTTTTCAACATCACGATCTTCTACCTGTTCGGTACCGTCCTCGAGGTGATCGGACTCCTCCCGCCGCACTTTTTCACTAACAACCCCGTGATTCGGAACCTCGGAGTTGCCGATTACGTCCTCGAACTCATCATCGCCGTCAACATCGTCATCATCGGCGTGTTGCTCATGCTCGCAATCCCGTTCTGGCTCTTCAGACGGGACCTGAGGCGAACCCTCGAACGCTTCGGCGTCATGCTGTCCGGGGTTCGGGTCGGCCAGGGCGATCGACCGTTTCTGAACGCGGCCAGGGACGTCTTCGAATCGCACCCCGACGTGACCGTCTTCGTCTACGGGCACACTCACCGCGCATCGCTCACGAGGTGGGGCGACCGCGTCGTCGTCAACACGGGAACCTGGCTGAAGAAGGTCCAGCACGTCGAAACGTGGTTCTCTCGGCTACCCGGGGTCTACTACCCCTCGTTCCGGCTGAACTACTTCCGGATCGTTCCGGAGGGCGATCGGATCGTCGTCGAGTACGAGGAGATCGAGACGAACCAACCGCGGGACCTCACCTGGATTCAGCGACTGGTCGCGCGTAAACCGCCCGCGCCGACACCGATTCCGGAACGCACGGTCGTCGATCCTGCAGGAACGCTCGAGATCCCGGGCGCGAAATCCGGCTCCGATCCAGAATCGACGACCGGCGCCGAGCCAGAGCGCGAATCGGTCACCTGACGGAGGTGATCGAGGAGTCTGGCATGGAGGTCGCCTGCGTTCGGGCTGGGAACTACGGAGACGATGGACGGTTCCTCTTGAATCACCAGCAAGTGCTCCCGTTCCGACCCGAGGAGAACATGGCCCATCGGCGGGAGAAACACAAGCGTCAACAGCAGCGTGATCGGCGGCGGACTGCTATTTGAGCAAGAAGAGTACCGTCAGTAGCCATGTGTTATGTTCAGGTAGCCCCTACAGAATCGTATGCGTGAACTCGTCTTCGCCCTCGAATACGAACCCGGCTGCAACAGGGTAGCCGATACGCTCGCCGATCATCCCGATGCCCGGATCCGCTCGCTCTCGCTGCACGTTACCGCCGAGCGCCTTTGGCGGGTCGACCATGCTACCGGCGAGGCGGCTGCCCTCGTCGACATCGAGGACGCCTTTTTCACCAGCGACTACTACGCGGACTGCCTCGCCACCGAAGACTGCGGGGCCACGCAGACCACGGAGATTCTTGATCACACCGACGACACGCTCGTTCTCTACTCATATTGGGAGCGCACCCCTACTTGTGCGTCCGTTCCCCACATCGCTCGCGACCATCTCGGTGATGGCGTGCTGTTCGAGACGCGCCATGAGGGCCGCCACTATACGTGGCGGCTTATCCACTCGAGCGAGGGAAACGTGGCCGCATTCTTCAACGACCTCGAGGCGGCCGTCGGCGACTGCGCCCGGATGGAAATGCTCCGGACGACGGACTCTACCGCACCGATGGGTGACACGGACGGCAAAGCAAGCGGCCTGTCCCCCAAGCAGGAGTCCGCACTCCGGGCCGCCGTTGAACACGGCTATTATGAGTCGCCGCGTGGGGTCGACGTCGGCGAGTTGGCCACACATCTCGGCGTCCCACGGTCGACGCTCACCTATCGGCTGCGGCGGGCTGAAGAGCAGTTGGCGAAGCGCCACGTGGCGGGCGAGCAGGCTATAGAGGGGCTGTCGACGCTGCTCTAACGAGACGGCGATCTTTGGAATATTCCAACGAAGGCTTATCGAACCGACCCCCGTCCCTTGAGGTGAGATGGATGAACCGGATGCGGCGGGCCAGGAGAACGAGGGCCGCCAGCGACGAGAGTTGACCGCCCGCCTCGCCGTCCCCGAGATGGACTGTCCCTCCTGTGCACAGAAGGTCGACAAGGGTCTCCAACGTATCGACGGCCTCGTGGACGCTACGCTCCAGGCGACCACTGGCACGGCCATCATCACGTACGACCCCGATCGTGCCAGCGAGGCCGACCTGGTCAACGCAATTGAAGCCGCTGGCTACGAAGTCGTCGGAGGATCGGACTCGGAGTCCGAAGGAGACGAACTGAATGGTGGCGTCGATATCGCACCACCGTCTGAGGTCTGGACGAGCCTCCGCGCGAAGAAGACCTGGCTTGGCGCAGCGTTCGTCATCCTCGGACTCGTCCTCGAATTCCTCCTCACTGCCCAGAACGTCGCGGTGGCGAGCGTCCTCGAGTACTCGCTCCAGGTCGCCGATGTGCTGTTCCTCGGCGCGGTCGCCGCCAGCGGTATCCCCGTCGTCCGTAGCGGTTATTACTCGGCGAAGAATCGAAGCCTCGACATCGATCTGCTGATGGGAACGGCCATCATCGCCGCGACTGCCATCGGCTACTTCGTCGAGGCGGCGACGCTGGCCGTCCTGTTCAGCATCGCCGAGATGCTAGAAGACTACGCAATGGACAGGGCACGTGACTCCCTTCGCGAACTGATGGAGTTGTCGCCGGATGAAGCGACCGTCCGACGGGACGGCGAGGAAGTGACGGTGCCGACGGACGACGTCGTCGTAGGCGAGACGGTTGTCGTCCGACCTGGCGAGAAGATCCCGCTCGATGGGACAGTCATCGAGGGCGAGAGCGCGATCGACCAGTCGCCGATCACCGGTGAGAGCGTCCCCGTCGATAAAGCCGCTGGCGACGAGGTGTACGCCGGCGCCATCAACGAGGAGGGCTATCTCGAGGTCGAGGTGACATCGACGGCGGGCGACTCCACGCTCTCACGTATCATCGAGATGGTGCAAGGGGCGCAAGCGAAACAGACCGAGACTGAGCAGTTCGTCGACCGGTTTTCAGGTTACTACACCCCCGTCGTGGTCGTGCTGGCGATCCTAACCGCCGTCATCCCGCCACTCGCAATCGCGGACCCTCTCTCGGTGGAGGTGGCCGGATACGGGTTCACCTTCGTCGACGATTGGCAAACGTGGTTTATCCGTGGGCTCACGCTGCTGGTGATTGCCTGTCCCTGTGCATTCGTCATTTCGACACCCGTCTCCGTCGTCTCAGGCATTACGAGTGCCGCGAAAAACGGTGTCCTCATCAAGGGCGGCAACCATCTCGAGGCGATGGGTGAGGTCGACGTCATCGCGCTTGATAAGACGGGGACGCTCACCAAGGGCGAACTCGTCGTCACCGACGTCATTCCGCTCTGCGATGACGAGGCGACACTGCTCCGCCACGTTGCCGGGCTGGAACGCCGCAGTGAGCATCCGATCGCCAGAGCAATTCTCGCCCGTGCCCAAGAGGCTGGCGTGAGCGACCTCCCCGACCCGACAGGCTTCGAAAGCCTGACTGGCAAGGGTATTCGCGGGGAGATCGACGGCGAGACGTACTACGCGGGCAAGCCCGCGCTGTTCGAAGAGCTGGGTTTCGATTTCTCGCGGACCCACCACGAGACCGACGGTGGCGTCCCGGCCGCGGGCGCGGTCGAGGCCAACACCGGGACGTTCGCAGCGGGCGCTCTCGCCACGTTGGAACAGGAGGGCAAGACGGTCATTCTCGTCGGGACGGAGTCGGAGCTGCTAGGCGCCATTGCCATCGCCGACGAGGTACGTCCCGCGTCGAAGCGGGCGGTTGCACGACTGCACGAACTGGGCGTCGAGCGTGTCGTGATGCTGACCGGCGACAACGAGGGGACGGCGCGGGCGATTGCCGAACAGGTCGGCGTCGACGAGTACCGCGCCGAACTCTTGCCGGACGAGAAGGTCACCGCTATCGAGGAGCTCCAGACCGAATGCGGTGTCGTGGCGATGGTCGGTGATGGCATCAACGATGCTCCCGCGCTGGCGACCGCCGAGGTCGGCGTCGCGATGGGGGCGGCCGGTACTGACACCGCACTGGAGACCGCTGACATCGCGCTGATGGGCGACGATGTCGGGAAGCTCCCGTACTTGTACGACCTGTCGCACACGGCAAACGGTGTCATCAGGCAGAACATCTGGGTGAGCCTTAGCGTGAAGTTACTGCTCGCGATTGGCGTGCCGCTCGGGCTCGTGAGCGTCGCTCTCGCTGTCGTGGTCGGCGACATGGGGATGAGCCTCGGCGTCACGGGCAACGCGATGCGACTCTCGCGGTTGAAACCCGATCGGATCTCCTAGTTACTGATCGAGTTTCAACCTTGTACAACGACTGGTCGGTTTGTGGACAGCGTTGCACAAGGTGCGCTCAGTTGCTGTGTACTATCGGGTGGATCTGGGACGAGTCGGGTAGCTACTGTCGTGCGGTTGTGTCGTGTATCGTCGGTTTCCTCCCCGATCTGCTCGCTCGCTTCGCTCGCTCCTTGAGGTCGGAGGCTCCACCTCGAATCTCTGCGGAGCTAGTCTCGAGCAACCGTCCGGCCCGGTTCCTCGGTAGCGGGTGCGGGAGGCTCGTGTGTGCCGAAGTCCGGATGGGTCTCCTCCATCCAGACGTACACGACAGCACCGGAGATGAACATCAGGAGTGCCGTCATGTAGAAGGCGGCTTCGGCGCTCACGAACTCCATCGAGAGCCCGATCAGGATCGCGCCGACGCCGTAGCCGGAGTCACGCCACATCCGGTAGACACCCATGCCTGCCGACCGCCACGTCGGGTGTGCGGCGTCGCCGGGCACGGTCATCAGGTTTGGATACAGCAACGCCATGCCCAGCCCGGAGATGGCGGCCAACACAGCCCACGGCAGGTATCCTTCGACGAACACCATTCCGAGGACACCCGCACCCGCGATGAACATCCCCCAGATGACCGGCGGCCGGCGACCGATGCGATCCGCGAGCCCACCGGTCGCGATCTGGAGGAAGTACATCGCGCTGTGGACGCCGACCACGACTCCGACTGCCGCGATGCCAAGACCTCGGTTTATCAGATAGAGCGGGACGGCGATCCAGAACAGTGTGTCCACGAAGTTCTCGATATGACCGGCCTGCGCAGCAGCGAACAGCGTCTTATCGCCGTAGGTCGCACGCTTCAGCACCTCGTTGAACGGGAGGTTCGCGTCGTGGTGGTCGTCGTCACCTTCGGCCTGGGCGTATTGGACGGTTTCCGTGATCAGGAAGATCGAGATGAGAAATGCCAGCACGACGACGACGGCCAGGAAGTAGAACGGTTCGGGCCGGAGGTTCCACTGCCCGGCGATGACGCCCGTGATCCAGGCACCGACAGCGACGCCAGTGTATCCGAACGACTCGTCGATGCCGACCGCAAGGCCCCGCTGGTCGGGGCCCGCGAGGTCGATCTTCGCGTTGATCGCCATACTCCAGGTCAGTGCCTGGTTGATGCCCAGCAGGATGTTCCCGACGGTGATCCAGCCCCAGCTGGGAGCGAAGATGAGGATAATCGGGAGGGGCAAAGCAGTTGCCCACCCGAGGACGAGTACCGGCTTGCGGCCGTACTCCTCGCCCCATTTCCCAGCATAGAGGTTGAGCAGCGCTTTGACGAAGCCGAAGGAGACGACGAACGAGCCGATAACGAGAAACGACTTGACGCCGAGTACCTCTTCTCCCAGAACGGGGACGACGGTCCGTTCGGATCCGATGGTCAGCCCGGTAGCGAACACCAGCAGGACGTGTAGTGAGAACTGTCCGAGGTGTTCGCGGATTCCCCGTTTGAACTCGGTTGCCGTACTCATGGACTCACTCAGCCGCGCAGTTGTTCGGCCCCAGTTCCAACTCGGCCAGTTCCTCGGCCGGAACCGATTCCTGCCCCACGTTCGTCCGCTTGACGCGTTCGAAGTTCGGCGGGTGAGCCGGGATGTCGGACGCGAGTTCCCGGACGAAATCCTCGCGGTCACGTCCGAGATCGGCGTTCCGTTCTCCGACTCCGGCGAGGGTCGCGGTCACCGGCGGTTCGGGCGACCCGGGATCGTGCGTCGGCAGAACCAGTACGTCGTCCGGTCGGTCCAGTAACCGCTGGAGGCTCTCGTACAGCGTCGCGGCGTTCCCTTCGACGTCCGTGTCTTCGACCCCTGCTTCGACGCCGAGTTCGACCCAGCCCACGCTCTCGTGAAAGAGCGTGTCGCCCGTAATCAGCGCTGTACCGTCGATTTCGAACGAGACGCTTCCCTCGCTGTGTCCCGGCGTGTGGATGACCTCGATATCGAGACCGCCGACCGTCACGGTCTTCCCATCCTCGAGGGGCGTTGCATCGAGGGCAAGCGCGTCTTTCAGGTGGAGGGAGTACGGAACGTTGTGACGGTCGGCGAGTTCCGCAGCTCCGGAGACGTGATCTGCGTGAGCATGCGTGTCGAAGACACCGACGAGTTCGGCTTCGTAGTCGTCGAGGATCGCCTCGTACTCGTCGAGGTAGTGTGACGGGTCGAAAACGACGGCTTCTCCGTCCGAGATGAGGACGTGCGAGAGGCAGCCCTTCCCCGGCCGTGCGACCTGAATGAGCATCCCGTCGATATCGATCAGAACGGGCGCACTGCGATGAACGCGACTCCACCCGGCCATCCCGTCAGTGAGCGTTTTCGCGTCGTAGCCCAGCTCCTGAAGCAGATCTGTTGCGGTCTGCGAGATGACCCCTGCAGCACAGACGGTGACGATCTCCGCCCCGTCGGGCAGGTCGTTTAGCGCCTCTTTCGCAGACTCCCGGTCGAACGCGAGTTCGTCGTAGACGTCGACGTTCCGACTCCCGGGGATGTGCCAGTCGGTATGGTTATCCCGATGTCGAACGTCTACGACGAGGAGGTCATCGGTACGATTCTGCAAACGGTCTCCGAGTGTATCTGGCTCGATTTCGGTCATCGTATGGTGTGATCACGGGGAATCGCTGAATATAGGTGCTGCCGGACATGACCGGGACTCCTATGTAGCTTCACCACGACTATTCGCGTGTGAGTCTGTATCAAGCGTCGTTCCGGATGAAACACGAGTGCCCATATCGTGAGATTTCGGAACGCTTCCCCGACCTCACGATTCGGGAGTGGTACCTGAGCGACTGCCAGGTGCTCGAAATCACGTCCACTGAAGCTCCGACGGACGCTCTCCTCGACGAGATCGACCAACTGGGTGAAATCCTGCACGAGTCCGTCGACAGCTCCGGACTCCACGTCGTCACTCAATCCCGTCTCTGTGCGCTGGAAGGGTCGATCTTGGAGCGATTCGAGGCACACGACTGTCTGTACCAGCCGCCGACGATTCACCGCCACGGGTGGGAGCATTACACCGTCGTCGCCTTCGACGAAACCGATGTTCGGGCACTGTTGCAAGCCCTCGAGGCGGACCGAGACATCGAACTCCTCTCGAAGACTGCAATCGATGAGCGACATGTCCCACACAGTATGTTGGCGCCGGTCGATCAACTGTTCGAGAGCGTGACTGACCGTCAGCTGGCAGCACTCCGGTTGGCCCTCGACGAGGGCTATTACGAGCAGCCACGGCAGACGTCGCTTCGCGACCTGGCCGCTCAGACATCCGTGGCCCGGTCGACCTACGAGGAACACCTTCGGAAGGCGGAGAACAAACTGCTGACGAACGCTGGCCGATTCCTGCGGTTGATGACGGCACACTCCTCGGCAGATCCGTTGGACGTTGATCGGTCCCGCCGGCCCGAACAACACGCTGACTGATAGGGATTATCGTAGCCAACCGTATATCGTGACTCACGAGGGGTGACGCTGTGTTTCGATCCTCGGACCGGAAATCTATGAACTTCTACGATAATCCCTATGACCACCGAGCGGATCGGACGAAGTACGTACACTGACGGAGACGTCTACCGATACGCGGACTCCGAGAGCTGTGGACCATACACGAGCGTATCACAGTTCACGGTCCAGCTAGCTGGGACTCCGTAGCAACTTCTGCAGCAGCGGTACAACGTTCGCTGGGGGAGTGGTGCGGTCGCGCTCTCGCCTCCGCTGCCTATTGCTCGTAGGTGGCCTCGCTCTCGAAGGCATTCGTGTACCGGCAGATCGCCGCTTGAATCCCGTCTTTGTCGTCCTGTACGGCACGTGGCGTCTCCGTTGCCGAAAATCAATCCGATGTCAGAATATTCCTCTCTTCTATGGAGCATCGGGCCGATGGCATGTCGAATGCGGAATACGTGGATGCCTGAATACGCCACGCAAGCCAGAGGTGATCCACCGCCTACAATCCATCAACGGTAACGACGCCCTCGCCGGCCTCGAAATTCACCAGGTACTTCGGATCAAACGTCAAGCTCACGATCGCCTCGTTCAGGATCTCAGGGCGCTCAAACCGAGCAACCACGGTCCGCATCGTAACATCCCCCGTTCCTCCACACGGTCGCCGGTAACACCCGAACGCGTGGACGCCATCATCGGTCTCCTCAATCCGCTTGAAATGCGGCGTTTCCGATCCCGACCCCCACCCGGTCTGGACGACGAGTAACGCCTCGGACTCGAAATCCGTCCCCCCAATCAGTTCATCAACATCGCCACCCGTGTTCTCATCGACCCGGTCCAGATCATCCTCATCAGTCAACAACGCCGCGTAGAACTGCGGATTACCCTCATTCTCCACATCAGATGCAAGCTCCTCATCCGCGAAGCTCATCGAACTGGTCTCCACCTGGTCGAACGCCACCGACGGCTCCGCATCCATGTTCTCACAGAGCCACAGCGGGTCCCGATCACCGGCACCACTGCACTCCGGCTCCGAGATCTCATACGGCGGTTCCTCCACACGCGCCAGACCTGCCCCACCATCACCGACGGGCGTGAACACGACCTCGACCGTCCCAACCTGCGTATACGTGATCTCCACGTATCCGGCCCTCTTTCCCGGCTCCGCATCCACGTCGAACTCCAGCGTCGCCGTCTCCGTCATCCCGTTAACGGTAACCTCGAACGTCCGCGGCTCATTCGGCTTGCCCACCGCCGAAACCGGCTTCGTCTCCCCCGCACCGACCTCCCACTCGTCACTTGTAACCTCCTCACCGGCCGCATTCCGGATCGTAATCATGAACGTCTGGGGCTCACCCGACTCGTTGTGCAACCGCCCATCGATCGACATATCGTCCGCGTCTCCATCCTCATCTGGATCATCCTCGCCGACTCCCGTTGGATCACTTGACGAGAGACACCCGGCCAAGAACCCACCCGATATCGATGCACCGGTCACCTGCAACGCCTGTCTCCGACTCAATGCCATACCCAAACAGAACAGCGACACAGATGAATGTTTTCTGATGGCACACACGGGTCACTCACATACCGCTCCTCAGCACTCAAACTCTCTGGTCTTACTCGCCTGACCCCTCTCTACCGTAGTTTCGAGCGTAGGGGGTCGCGCCTTCGACAAGCAGCTTTTTCAATTTAGAGAGTGGGGATCTCGTCCTGAATATACCCTCCCTATGCAGCCCGCCCATGATGGCTGCGAGCAATCCGTCGTAGGAATTCATGGTTTGGACAGCGGGAAGGGTGTAGCGAATTCCGGCCACTCCGGAATTCACTGCCGATCGTCAGTCGTTTCCAGTAGTCGATTCGTCGTCGCCGCCATCTGCCGCGACTACCGCGATCGCCCGCTTCAGTGCCCGCTCGTGAATCGCGTTCGCTAACCGATCCTGAAAGCCGCGATACTTGGCGACGCCGCTCGCGTCAGCCTGCGTGATGTCGCCGACCGTCTCGGTGGTGAACGAGGCCGTTTCGGCGGAGTAGACCGCATACTCGCTCTCGCGTCCGACCGGCCCGGCCTGACCGTCTTCGAGACTCATCGTGACCGTGCCGGTCGCGCGTTCGTTCGTCGTGTCGACGAACGCTTCGAGAGCCGCCACGAGCGGGGAATCAACGAGGCCCTGATAGGCGTTCTCGGTCCACTGCTCTTAGCGACTCTGTCATCGAGAATGGCTGCACTGACCCTGATCAGACAGCTTCGCTCACTATCACCTGGTGTGTATAGAACATACCGTTGCTCGCTTCAATAGCCAAGCGAGAAAAGGCGGTTCGCGATAAGAGCACAGAACGCACAGATCAATAGAAAAACGAGTATTCCAAACGAAGCAGCCCAACCGAGTACATCAGCAAATACGCCGACTGCAACGGACCCGAACGAGGATAGCACCATATTCACCGTTTGTGTCAGCCCGAATCCTGTCCCTCGCTCAGCTTCAGCGAATTCATCCATAAATCGCGCCATTATCGCAGTAAACGAACTCATGCCGATGCCCGCTAAAATAACACCCGTTACGATTGCTACGAGATCGGAAATAGCGATGAAAAGGACGAACCCGATGATACCGGTCGCCAAGCAGCCAGTTATAACGAGATCGCGACCGTAGCGATCTGAAATCGTACCCACTCCAACCTGAACAACGCCCTGGACGACGAAATACACCGAAAAAATAGTGCCAGCCATTGTTGCTGATTGATTCTTGTGCTTGACGAGAAATGTCGGAAGAAACGATGCCGTTCCTTGCCACACGAACGTAACGATAACGGCGATGAACACCGTGAAGGCGATCGGCGGTCGTCTGAGAAAATCACGTACGGGCTGCAGTTCGAACTGCTCGCGTATGGATCGCGTCGGGGACAGTGGCTCGGTCGGTCGAACCTGCCACGCGAAAAGGAGCAAAACAGGTACTGCGACTCCCGTCCCGATCGCGACTGCTGGCCGCCACCCGTAGCGGACACCGACCCACGCAGCGGCGATCGGGGCAAGAAGCCCACCCGTGGTTCCGCCGATATTGTGCAACCCGATCGCGGTTCCAACGTCTTCGTACGTCCGTGACAGCAATGTCGTCCCAACGCTGTAATGGAGCCCAGCAACAGCGCCAAGGAGAATGGTACAGAGGACAAACAGGCCAAACAGAGGGGCAATTGCGACAGCGAAACTCATGACGGCGGTTCCGCCGACCGCGACCAGAATGATTTTCCGCTCTCCAACTCGACCGGCTAGGACCCCGCTCGGATATTGGACGAGTCCGTACGCCATCCACATGCCCGTCAGTGCGATACCGATAACGGTATTCGAGATGTCGAATTCAGCAGTGATCGCTGGCACGACGGGGCTGAGGACCAGTCGTGCAACCATCGTTGCGAATAGAGCACAGGTACACGAGAGAAGAACTGTATCGCGGTATCGCCAGTTCATAGCATTCGTTGATCGATCTCTTGGAGATGGTATGTGTGCCTGTATGAATATGCTGATAGAGGAAGACACCACCGACGAGTAGAGCCACTAATTACAGCGGTCTATATGTCTGCAGTGACAGATAACTGTTCGAGACTCCGGGTACCACGGCAACCCAGCCCGCCGAGACACCACTCGAACGGATCTGTACGCTCCCAGAGCACATCACAGATCGCACCACGGTGTGAGTAGCTACGTCTTCTCCTCAGTAGCATGGCCTATAAGCCCGTTCGTAATTGCAGGTTCCGGACCCTTCCTCTCCAAAACGACCATCATACGGCCTGTGAATCCATTACCGTCTTGTCACTCTATCGATGAAGGATCGAAATCCTCTACTAATTGTTCCTCGCTTCTGGTACTGTCGAATGAGGGAGCCTACTCGTTGCTGCCTGGACCGTATACTCTCGGTTTTGGAGAGCCCGAATGAGAGCCAGCGTGGCCACGGTCTTCCCGACGCCTGAGCGGGTGTCACCAATGGCGACCCCGTTCATATCTTCATAGTACGGTCCTCACTCACGAGCCGGTCGTAGATATCGGCGATTTTCTCGCGCACGATCGCCATCGACACGTCGGCCGCGTCAGCCAGCGCCAACGCCCCGCCCATGCCCACGCCCTCTTTGGCCTCACCAGCTACGTAGGCGTCCATCGCCGGATGACTAACGGTATCGAACCCGGGATCGGTAGTTAGGTTCACATCGAGGTCGTTTGCCAGGTCGTGGATTCCCGCAGTGTCGTCGGCAGCGAGGAAGGAAGTGGTCGCAAGCGAGAGCGAGACGTCCGTGCCTGCATGACGGACAAGTGCAGCGGCGGCCGCCAGCTGAGTTCCGCCGGCGAGCGTTACGGTCGTGCCAGTGGCCGTCGCTCCAGTGGTCAATCCGGCCACGGCAGCAAGCACCGGATCCCCGACGCACTGGACGGTCTCTATCGGATTACCGGCAGTGCTCCCAGGCGATAGGCCGCTTGTACCCAGTGCTTCGCTGACGACGTCACGCTTGAGTGAGAGTGGATTCTCCGGGAGCGACGAGGAGACTGTCGGCTGCTCCCCGAGCGCAGTCAGAACACCGAGAGCAGTCGTCGTGCCACCAGGAATCGTCTCGCCAATCACGAGTTCTGCGTCCGGCAGGCATCGACCCAGACGACGGGCGGCTTCGAACGTTTCTGATGCCGACGCGACCGGGTCCGAAGTGCGAATGTCGCGTCCGGCTCCGTCTCCGATTGTAACCGTTGGCGCAGTGGTTGGTCTGGCAAGTCCGGCGTCGACGGCAAGCACGTCGAACCCGAGGAGTTCGCGGACAGCGCGAGTGACGACCGCTGGAGTCGGGCAGCCAGTCGGACTGACGGGGACGACTGGCGCCTGCACTGGGTGACCGTACTCGACGATTTCGAGATCTGCACTGGGCGTGTGAATCATCGCGTCAGGGTTGGCCCCTGCGGCGCTGATGCCATCGATGCGGGCCGTATCGGTGTTCCCACCGACGAGAACGAATCTCATTGTGAGACCCGAATCATTACCGCCGAATCCCTTCCCCGTCGGTCGCGACCGGGCGTCGCGTCCGATTTAACTGCTCTTCGAAAGAGGATGGTGAAGCGGCATCGTCGACAGCGAGCGCGCGCTGCTTTTCGACCTCCGCGTGAACGGCATCCGTTATCCGCGGATGCTCGCCGAGCGGGTCAGCATACTCGATGCCGCCGCGTGCGAGTTCGAGTTCGTCAGGTATTCGACTCTCGGTCGCTTCGGTTCGCGTCAGGAAAAGCGGGACAGCTACCGACTGATTCTTGGTGGTATTGTACCGCACACATTCGACTGTGGGGTTCTGGAGTAGATAGCAGGTCAGCACCTCCCCGTACGCTGACTGTTCCCGAAGGCGAGCGGCGTGATAGTCGGTCGTTTGCCGGTGGTACGGTTTCGAGCTACTCCCGAATCCGACGAGGATCAGGGAGACGTCGTCGGATGCCGGAACCATACTCGCTCCGTTCTCCTCTAGCACCTCGGTAACGGCAGGACTCTGACCGAGTGGTTCACAGTAGTTGACGTCTCCGGAGACATAAGAAAGCGCGGCAGGGATACCGTTGATCGTGTCGTGGCTGTGTGCGGCACACATCGGGACTGCGTACACTGTATCGGCGGAGATTCGCTCGAATTCCGCTTTGAGCTCGCGGATCGGTTCTCGCTTGTACGTCGCTATCTCGACGTCGTCGACGACATCACGCCGGCTGAGACGATCGGCGTGTGCTTCGAGCACTTCGTGGGCGTTTCTCGTATTCCGGCCGATGAGCAGGATTGATTCGGTTGTCATGGGTCATCCACGCATTCAATTTTAGTTGCATTAACCCAATTTGGGTTGTCTTACGGGTTGAGACGGACTATCAAATAAGTTTTGGTGAGCCCGATTTCGTTCAGCGTGTGAGTGGCAATAGTGACACATAATGGAACCCAGTAGCCCGTAGATAGCGGTAATAGCGATAAAAAACGAAGATTCAGGAGGAGGCTGAATCGACCTAATCTAGTCGGACCGAACAGCTAATACCGAAAGATCAGAGAACGGTGACGTATCTCCATCTGATTCTTTCGTGAGTGCTTGGAGCCTCCCTAGCGTCGTCGTCGTTACTTCTTCGTCGTCGTGTGTCAAATGTTCCAGGACGAGAGCCTCAAGCGATGGGGATGCACCTGCTTCGAGTAACTCGGCGGCGATGTCCTCAGGCATCCAGTCGTAGGGGCGCGGGAGCACGAGCAGGTGTCGCTTACCGACGTCATCTCGAAGCCGACGGAGATCCCGTGTGATATCACCGCTCTTGTGGAGCGTTACGAAGACCGTTTCTTCCATTGGTGTTCGTGCCCTACTGGCGGCCACCTGAAGGGACGAGATCCCTGGAATCACCCGGACTGGCGCTTCGACAGCCACCTGAACCTTCCCGACGAACTGATACCCCGAGTGGTTCGGATCACCCATCAGAACGGCCGTTCCGGATTTCCCATTGGCCACGCGGTCAGCGAATGTCGCAAGCGTCTCTGCTTCATCACGATACCCACACGTGAGGAGGTCGGCGTTCGTCTTCTCGCGGATGAACTCGACGACGGTCTCGAACCCCACGACGACGTTGGCATCGCGGATTGCGCGCTCGGCGCGTGGGGTCAGATACTCCGGGTTGCCCGGGCCGATCCCGACGGCGTACACCGGATTTTCCGTCGGAAGAGACGCTGGTTCCGGTTCCGGTTCCGACGCCGCCAGCGCCGCTGGATCGGGGCCGGCGTCCAAATCGTACGTGTCGCTCACGGGAGGTCGACCTCTCCGCTCCGGACGTCGCTCGCCACGTGGACGAGTTCGTTCGTCAGGCCGGCCGCCAACCCGCTTCCGCCGCGACGGCCGACGTTCGTGATCGCGGGGACGCCGTGCGTCCCGGCGACCTCGCGAAGGCGCTTCCGGCTCTCGGCGGCTTTGACGAAGCCGACCGGGGTGGCGACCACGACGGCAGGGCGTGTTCCGCCTTCGATACAGTCTGCAAGGGCGAGTGCTGCAGTCGGTGCGTTCCCGATAACGGCAATAGCGTCGTCGTAGAGTCCCTGCCGATCGAGTTCGAATACGGACGCAGCCGTCCGCGTCATGCCGGTCCGTTTTGCGAGTTCGGCGCCGCTTCCGATCGCCTTCTGGACGGGGCAGTCGTGCCCGCGACCGGTAATACCGGCTTTGACCATCGTGATGTCGGTGACGATGGGACGCTCGTCGAGGACGGCCCGTGCGCCGGCGACGATTGGTTCGTCCTCGGTCTCGCCGGTGAACCGCACGAGGTGCTGAAATTCGGGGTCGCCCGTCGCGTGGACGCTCTTCTGCCGGATGCGGTCGGCGAGCGTCCCGTCCGGAACGAGTTCGCGTACGCGATCCATGCTCGTCTCGGCGATCTCCATCGCGTTCTCGGTGGTCGCACCGAGATCGGCGTATTCCTCGACATCACTGCCATCCCCAGCCTTGCTACCACCGTCTATCCGTCCTTCGTTAGTCGTCATCGTTCGCTGCCTCCAGTGCAGTCGCGCTCCCGGCACGCGCTTCGATGTCACCGTCCACTCGAAGGTTGATATCGCGGAGCCGATCGGCCATCCCGTCGTCGGCGTCCCACAGTCCGCGGTCGATCGCCTCCAGAAGCGTGTCACTGATGATCTCGAGGGCCCACGGGTTCACGTCGCGCATCCACTCCCGTCGGTCCTCGTCGAACGCATACTTCTCGGCGACGTCTTCCCAGAGTGTATCACTGACGACGCCGGTAGTCGCATCCCAGCCGAGAACGACGTCAACGGTGGTCGAGAGGTCGCCAGCCCCTTTGTAGTCGTGGTCCTCCATGCTGTCGAGCCAGTCGGGGTTGAGAACGCGCGCGCGCATCGCCTTGCGGACCTTCTCCTCGTTGGTGTACACCGAAACGTTGTCGGGGTCGCTGGAATCGCCGACGTAGGAGGCCGGCTCCTCGCCGGCGATCTCCGAGACGGCGGTGATGAACCCGCCGTGGAACGCGTACCAATCAGAGCTGTCGAACTCGTCCTGCTCGGCGGTGTCCTCGATCTTGACCGTGGCGTCGACGCTGCCGAGGCGTCGCTCGAAGGCGTCGTGCGCCTCCGTCACCCGTCCTCGCTTCCCGAGTGCGTAGCCGCCCCACTGGACGTACACGTCGGCGAGGTCGGATTGGTCGTCCCAGTTCCCCTCGTCGACGGCCTTGTTCGTGCCCGCACCATACCCGCCGGGTCGCGTCGTGAACACGCGGTGTCTGGCGGCTTTTTCGGGGTCGTCGACACCCTGTTCGTCGAGTCGCTCGGCCTCCTGTTCGACGTGCTTTTTGACGTAGTTCATCCCGTGGGGCTCGTCGAGCTCGACGACCGCGTCGACGGCGTCGTGAACGACGCTCGCGGCCTGCGGGAAGGCGTCGCGGAACAGCCCCGAAACTCGGGTTGTGACGTCGATGCGGGGGCGTCCGAGTTCGTCCAGCGGGATGGGAGTGACGCCGTCGATCCGTCCGGCGTCGGTCCACTCGGGTTCGACGCCCATCAGCGCGAGCACCTGCGCGATGGTCTCGCCGCGCGTTCGGACGGTCGGCGTCCCCCACGCGACCACGCCGACCTCTTCGGGGTACTCGCCCTCGTCTCGCGGCTCGCTTCGCTCACCGCTCGATCTCTCCGCGGCGCTACGCGCCGCGCTCTCCTCATAATGGCGCTCCGCGATCCCGTCGGCGACCTCGTGTCCGACGCGCCACGCGCTCTTGGCGGGTACCTTCCGCGGGTCGAGCGTGTAGAAGTTCCGCGCCGTCGGCAACAGGTCGACCCCGCCCCGCGTCGGCGCGCCGCTCCCACCAGGCGGAATATACTCGCCGGCCAGGGCGTCCGCCGTCCTCGGGATCTCCTCTTTCGCACCTCGCACGCGGGGGGCTACCTCCTCACAGACGAACGCCAGCACCTCGCGGAGGTCGTCGTGTGCGCCGGGCTTCGCACGTGCGTCCCCGAGTGGATCGATGTCCACCACGAGGAGGTTCATGTTGACCTCACCGTCGGACTGAGTCCGACGAGCCTCGTCCTCGCTGCGCTCGGACGAGACGTCGTCCGGCCCCGTCTCCGCCTCCGAGGCCGGGAGGTCGAAGTCGTGGTCGGCCAGCGTCTCCACGAGCGCGAGACTCGTCTCGTACACTTCGTCGGCAGCCTCCGAGAGTGTCATGCCTAGATCATCGTCGTACATGCCCGGTTCATCGAGCATCCGTCCGTAATCGACACCGAGCACACCGGCCACGCTTTCACGGAGGCTCGGCCCGCCCGGATTCTCCAATCGTGTGAGCGCGACGAGGTACTCGACGAGTCGCTCGCCCGTGGGGGGCTCGCTCATCGTGTGCAGTCCCATCCGGATCTGCGTCGTCTTCACGTCCGTCAGGTACGCGTGGACGCGCTCGACGAGTTCGTCGACGGCGACCTCGTCACCGTCGACTTCGCCTTCCGCGAGCGTTGATCCGGTCTCCTCGGGGCCTCGGACGTCGGCTCGGTTCTCTATTTCGCCCGCGATACCGAGTTCGACTGCGAGGTCGAGTTCGTCGACGCTCTCGCGGAGGAGCCGTTTGAGGTGCTCCCCGTCGTCGGTGCGGGCGTCCTCCATCCCGGCTTCGCGATACTGGTCGGCGAGTTCCTCAAGTTCGGATAGTTCGTCGTAAGTTCCGGCGTTGCGCATCACCGGCGTCAGGTAGTCGACGATGGCCGCGTACGAGCGTCGCTTCGCCTGGGTCCCCTCGCCCGGGTTGTTGATGATGTACGGATACACGTTCGGGATATCGTCGACGAGCCGGTCCGGGGCGCTCTCGCCGTTCAGCCCGACCGTCTTGCCGGGGAGCCACTCCAGACTCCCGTGGGTTCCGAGGTGGACGACGGCGTCGGCCTCGAAGGCGTGTCGGAGCCAACCGTAGAACGCCACGTAGTCGTGGGGGGGCTGGAGGTCCGAATCGTGATAGACCTTCGAGGGGTCCATCCCGAACCCACGCGGCGGCTGGACGGTGACGAGGACGTTCCCGAACTCGACGCCGGGGATGGCGAACGGACGGTCGGGGGCGTCTCCCCACTCGTCGACGACGCTCTCCTGGAAGCGTTCGTCCGTGGCCGCGAACCACTCGCGGTACTGCTCCGTGGAGACGACGTCGACGCTCAGGTCACGCACGTCCTCGGGGGCGACCCACCGGTCGTCGAGCGTCAGTTGTGCGGTCAGCCGATCTATCAAAGCCTGTCCGCTTTCGGGGGTCCGTCCGCCGTCTCGCGGGTCGCCTCGCTCCCCGCTCGACCGTTCCGAGGCGCGCTGCGCCTCGCCGAGGTCGTAGCCGCGCTCGCGGAGTTCCTCGAGGAGGTTGACGGTGCTCTCGGGGCTGTCGAGTCCGAAGGCGGTGCCGATGCCGTCGTCGCTCGGCGGGTAGTTGTGCAACACGACCGCGACGTTCTTCTCCCCGTTCGAGGTATGCCGAAGGGTCGCCCAGTTGACCGCGAGCCGCGCGGCGTGGTCGACCCGGTCGTCGATGGGGAAGTGCTGTTTCGGCGCGCTCCCGATGTCGGCCTCGTCGTCCGTCCGTTCCTTGCCGCTGATCGGGTGGGTGATGACGTTGCCGTCGAACTCCGGGAGCGCGACCGACAGCGCGAGTTCGAAGCCCATGACGCCCGTGTCGCTCGTCTCGTACCGGGAGCGAGAGCGCATCGTCGTCACGGTCTGGATAACGGGGACGCCGAGTCGGTCGAGGAAGACGTCCTCCGCCCCGTCGCCCTCGTCGTCGGCTGCCCGCCCCCGCTCGTCCATCGACAGCGAGAACATGAACGACGAGAGTACCGCGTCGACGAGAGGGGCGCCGTCGTCGAGGAGCCACTCCTCGGTCACGCGTTCGGCGTCCCACCCTTCGTCGCTGTCCGTCGCCGGGTTACAGAAGATCGGGAGCGCGTCCGCACCCTGCGCCTCGACGGCGCGCACCTGGGCGTCGACGTAGCGCGTGTTCTCGTGGGTCCAGTGGGACTCGTAGAACCAGATGGCGACCGTCGGCGTGTCGGGATCGAGCGTGTCTACCAGCTCCTCGTACGATGCTCCAGGATGGTCCGGATGGTAGACCCCCTCCGTCGGAAGCGCCACGGGGTCGTCGTAGTCACACTCGAGTTCCCCGTACTCGTCGACGAGGAACCGGACGCAGTTCGCGACGTTGCTGGTCCCTCCCTTCTCCAAGTAGTCGTAGACTCGATCGCGGTCCCCCGCAGGGACGGACGTGTCCTCGAGCGCGTAGGCGTCACCGGTGGATTTGACGACCAGCGGGACGCCGGCCTCCTCCAGGCGACCGACGGCGTGGTCGTATCCCGGCATGCTCTCCTCGGCACCGTGCAGCCAGAAGATCGCCGCCGTCGCGTTGGCAAGTTCGTCGAGGAACGTATCGACGTCGCTCTGCTCCTCGAGATCGCTCTCCGAGCGAACGACCAGGTCGACGTCCGTTCGCGCCGCCGCCTGCTGGACGGCCCCGAGTTCGTTCTCGGTCGCGGTGTATAGGCCGATCGTTGGCATAACGTTGTTAAACCTCCATTGCGCTAATACAAGTATGATTGATTATGGCGAGGGCAAAAAAGCTTCGCACGGGCGGGGGGATGCGCTGTCCTTTTCGGAGATCGTCGGTCAGGAGGAACTCAAAAGGGCGTTACTGGCCGTCGCGGCGAACGACGACCTCGATGGCCTCCTCGTACAGGGCGAGAAGGGGACGGCGAAGTCCACGGCGGTGCGGGCGCTGACTGACCTCCTCCCGAGACAGGACGTCATCGAGGACTGTCCGTACGGCTGCCCGCCGGACGTGCCCGAACACCAGTGTGAGGACTGCCGTGAGCGTCCCGACCCGCCGACGGCCGAGCGACCGGTCCCGCTCGTGACGCTCCCGCTGGGGGCGACCCGCGAACGGGTGGTGGGAACGCTCTCCGTGGCGGATGCCCTCGGTGGTGACTACGAGTTCGACCCCGGACTGCTCGCCCGCGCGAACCGCGGCATCCTCTACGTCGACGAGGTGAACCTCCTCGACGACCACCTCGTCGACGTGTTGCTCGACGCGGCGGCGAGCGGGGTCAACAGAATCGAGCGTGACGGTATGAGCGTCTCCCATCCAGCCAGCTTCACGCTCGTGGGGACGATGAATCCCGAGGAGGGAGATCTCCGACCGCAGTTGCGCGATCGGTTCGCTCTCCAGGCGACGGTCACCGCCTGTGAGGACGTCGATCAGCGGGTCAGCATCATCGACCGGGCTATCGGACGAACGGACGGGGACGTACCGGAGCAGTCGACTGACGAGGGCGTGGGGAACGACGCCTTCCGAGACCGGCTGTGGCGGGCCCGCAATCGGCTCGCAGAGGTCGAGCTTTCGACGCAGTTCGCCCGGGAGATCGCGGAACTGTGTCGTGACTCGGGAGTCGACGGACACCGCGGAGACATCGCGACGGCGCGCGCCGCCATGACGTTCGCCGCCCTCGACGACCGCTCGACGGTCATCGAACCCGACGTCAGACGGGCGGCGGAGCTCGCGCTCCCGCACCGGCTTCGGTCACGGCCGTTCGAAGACGCCCCCAACCCCAGCGACCTCATCGACGAACACTTCGATGGTGAGGGGGAGAAGGAGGGTCAGGAGGAACGAGGGGGACAACCCGGTGAAGGGCAGTCCGAAGCCGACGGGGACCCTTCCGACGGGACGGACGATTCTGGAGACATCGAAAAAACAGCCACGCCGGACCCGACGGATCCCGACTCGTCCACCGAAAACGGTCGGCGCGACGAAGCCGAGACCGATACGTCACCCTCGGATCGGTGCGACGAGACGGGGACCGAGGGCGTCGAAGCGGAGACGACGGACGAGGGCCAGCAGGCTGACGAAAACGATGACGCGACGGACGGGACACCGATCGTTCCCGGTCAGTCCCATACCGACATCGGTGGCGGACGCGCTCCCGAACTGGCCGCGACCGACGCCGTCGAGAGCGCGAGAGCAGGTGGCGGCTCCCGGTCGCGGACGCGGCCACACGTCGACAACGAGGGAGTCCGGGTCCGGACTCAGCGTGCGGATTCGAGCCGGCGCATCGACGCCGCGGCCTCGGTTCGAGCGGCGTCCACCCGGGGGGCGTCGTCCGTCGAGTCGTGCGATCTCCGTCAATCCGTCCGCCAGAGCGATGCCTCCGCGCTGGTGGTGTTCGTCGTGGACGCGAGTGCGTCGATGCTCCCGGCGATGCGTGCGGCGAAGGGGACCGTCCTCGAACTCCTGAAGGACGCATACCGGAAGCGCGACGAAGTCGCGTTCGTCGCGTTCGCGGGCGAGGGGGCGACCGTGCTCCTCCCGCCGACGAACAGCGTCACCCTCGCCGCCCGACATCTCAAGGAACTGCCAACCGGCGACCGGACGCCGCTTCCCTCCGGCCTCCGAACCGCCGGCGACGTTCTCGACCGGGCCGAGCCGAACGCCAGCGTCGTCGTGCTGGTCACCGACGGACGGGCGAACGTCGCGGAAGAGAGCCCGGTTCGCGAGACGCGTGAAGCCGCGAGACGGTTGAGCGAGTTCGACCCGCACGTGGTCGTCGTCGACGCGAGCGACGGTGACCGATCCGGTCTAACGGGCTTGGTCGCCGACGAAACGGACGGCGAACGCGTCCCGCTCTCCGTACTGTCCGCCGAACGAATCGATGCGGCCGTCGATATCGCACGCGAAAGGTAGGTTTGGCTCGTCCGGAAGTTTTACAACCTCATTTGATTATGTGCAAGTGTGGTTTAGAATGGCGACTGCCAACAATACCGTTCACGGTCGTATCGAACAGGCTCGCATGGAATTAACGCCGACGCAGGTGGCCGTCGGACTCGCTCTCGTTGCCGCGCTCGGATTCGCACTCCTGTTCGTGCAAGAGCCGATGCTGCACGATTCGATGCACAACTTCCGGCACGCGGCGGGGATAACCTGCCACTGATCATGCTCGCTACCCATCTGAAGCGAGGGGTGAAGGCAGGGGTGGTTGCTGGGCTGGTATTCGGTCTTTTCATGGCACTCGTCGCCAATCCGCTCGTCGCCTTCGCCGACGAACTCGGACACGAGAGAGGCCACGCTGTCGGTGAGCATCACGAACACGCGGCCGGTGAACACCACGAGGATCATGGTGGAGAACACCACGACAGCGCCGTCTCGATGACGGTTACGAACGGCGTGAGTGTCGTCTCCGGCGTTCTCTGGGGCGTCCTCCTCGGTGGCGTCGTCTTCGGGATCGCCTACTACTTCCTCGAACCTGCGATCCCGGGAACCGGTGGAGCGAAGAGCTATCTCCTGGCTGCGGCTGGCTTCGTCACCGTCTCGGGAGCGCCGTGGCTCGTGCTTCCACCCCAGCCGCCGGGCGTCGCACAGACGCTCCCCACGGAGACGCGTCTCGCCCTCTATGGAGGGATGATGGTCGTCGGCGCGGTTGTCTGCCTGCTAGCGGGGTTCGCGTACGGTCGACTCCGGGGGGCGCATGGCCGGATCACGGCCGCCGGTATCGCGGTGCTCCCCTTTGGCCTGCTCGCGATTCCAGTCGTTCTCGCGCCGTCGAACCCCGTGGAGAGTACACTCCCTCCCGAACTGGCGACCGGACTGATTGGGATAACGGTCTTCGGGCAGGCGATGCTCTGGCTCCTCCTCGCGGGTATCCACGCCCGATTCCGTCGCCCCTCGAAGGATGATCGAGCCGCCGAGACCGTACCCACACCTACCGAGACGACGGTCACCGGGGACTGATGCAGGAGCGAACCGATGACGTCCACGAGAACGGGTTCTCCGACCACGTGCTCGTCTGTACGAACGACCGCGACTCGGAGTACGCCTGCTGTGCGGAGGCACACGGCAGCGAGGTGTACGAGGCGGTGAAGTCGTGGTTGCGCGACCGAGGCGTCTTCTGGTCGCGCGTCCACGTCGTCGAGACGGGCTGTCTCGGACTGTGTAGCGCCGAGGGGACTGCGGTCGCCATCCACCCCCGTAACCGCTGGTACTCGGACGTGGTTCCGGCGGACGTTCCGTCGCTGCTCGAAAACGAGTTCGGCCCCAATGCAACGCAATTGGGCGGCGACACGACGACCCGGTAACCAACGAGCGAACGTCCGAACCCCACGTTTGGTGCTTCTCCGTCGAACTGTTCCGACGGAGCGTCCTGACGTCGACGAGCGTGACATCCTTGACGACCCGGCGGAGTCTACCACACTGTTTATAACTCAGTAGTATTACTCAGTTATCGATGACAGCCACACAGCTCCAGCGGGCCGCCGACGGAGAGATAACCGCCGCGATGCAGCGCGTCGCAGAGCGGGAGAACCGAAAGCCGGAGGACGTCCGCCAGCAGGTCGCGGACGGGCAGGCGGTGATCCCGAGCAACCACGCTCACGAGTCGCTCGACCCGATGGTCATCGGTCGGGAGTTCGCCACGAAGGTCAACGCCAACATCGGCAACAGCGAGACGACCAGTGATCGTCGGGAGGAACTCCGGAAACTCCACGCGGCGGTCCACTACGGCGCCGATACGGTGATGGACCTCTCGACGGGCGCGAACCTCGACGGGATTCGCGAACTCAACGTCCGCCACTCGCCGGTTCCCATCGGGACGGTTCCGATCTACGAAGCCGTCAAGCGGGCCGAGAGTCCAGCGGACATCACGCACGAACTGCTGCTGGACGTCATCGAGAAGCAGGCCGAACAAGGGGTCGACTACATGACCATCCACGCGGGCGTGCTGATGGAACACCTACCGCTGACGGACGGTCGCAAGACGGGAATCGTCTCGCGAGGCGGGTCGATACTGGCCCAGTGGATCGAGGAGAACGGGATGCAGAACCCGTTCTACGCGAAGTTCGAGGAGATCTGTGAGATATTCGCCGCCCACGACGTGACGTTCTCGCTGGGCGACGGCCTCCGTCCCGGCTGTCTGGCCGACGCCGGCGACGAGGCCCAGTTCGCCGAACTCGAGACGCTCGGTGAACTTACGCGGACCGCGTGGGACCACGGTGTGCAGGTGATGGTCGAGGGGCCGGGTCACGTTCCGATGGACGAGATCGCCGAGAACGTCGAACGACAGCAGGTGGTCTGTGACGGCGCGCCGTTCTATGTGCTCGGTCCCCTCGTTACGGACGTCGCGCCGGGATACGACCACATCACCAGCGCGATCGGGGCGACGGAAGCCGCCCGCGCGGGCGCGGCGATGCTCTGTTACGTCACGCCCAAGGAGCATCTCGGTCTCCCTGACGGGGAGGACGTCCGGGACGGCCTCGCGGCCTACCGAATCGCGGCCCACGCGGCGGACGTCGCGAGCGGACTCCCCGGAGCGCGGGACTGGGACGACGCGCTCTCGGAGGCCCGCTACGAGTTCGACTGGCGTCGGCAGTTCGATCTCGCGCTCGACCCCGAGCGAGCACGCACGTACCACGACCGGACGCTTCCAGGTGACAACTACAAGGAGGCACGGTTCTGCTCGATGTGCGGCGTCGAGTTCTGTTCGATGCGTATCGATCAGGACGCGCGCGATGCCGACGGCGAGATGACGGCGCTCGACGACGAGACGGACCTGACCGTCTCGCCCGCCGCGGAGGTGAACGTCCCGCCGGTTGGGACCCACGACACCAGTCGCGTCCCCGAGGAGATCGAGATCGATGGCGTCACGTTCACGCCGGAGTCACGCGCGGACGACTAGAATCGCCGACCGTCGTCCAGCCGACGAACTATCCGAGAGCCGTCGTCGTGATAAGCAACCGATAGTTTCCCCGCACCGTCCCATCGTCGTAATAAACGACCGGCTCCTCCACGGCGGCAACCGTTTCGCCCTCGAGTGCGACGGCCGCGACGACGCCGGCGGTTTCGAGGCTCGTTTCGACGCCGCGTTCCGTCTCGAACAGACGGAGTCCGTGGACGTCGACGTCGCGCGTCCGGAAGTGCTGCGCGCTGGGAACGGCCACGCGATCCCCGTCGACGCCGAGTTCGCTCACGAAGCCGCCGACGGAGGCCGTCCAGACGCGCTCGCCATCGGCTGTGTATCCGAGGGCAGTGTGTTCACGCGGATGCAACGACTCCGTCTCGCGTCCGTCGGTCGAGTACGTGTTCCCCGTGACGAAGACCACGCCGTCGGCCGTCGCGTGCACGTGGTTGGGATAGGCGTACAGCGTCTCGCCGTCGATCGTGGTGGGGGTCGCAAGGTCGACGCGCCACTGCTCCGTCCCTCCGTCGCCGAGTCTGTACCCACAATAGTCGCCGTGGCTGGCGACAACGACGCCGCCCTCGACGATCGAGACGTCACCGACGCGGCGCTGACCGTCGGTTCCGGGGTCCCACTCCCAGCGCACCGACCCCGTCTCGGCGTCGAGAACCACGAGACCGTGCTGGTGAGTGCCGGGACAGCGGTTGTAGGCGACCGCGAGGCGACGACCGTCGACGTCGATGCTGATCGGAGAGGCGTCAGTCCCACGCGTCCAGACGACGTCGCCCCGTTCGTCGAAGGCGTAGACGGCGCTGGTGAACGAGCGCCGCTCTCCGTCGCGGCTCGCGGTTCGTTCCTCGTCGCTCGCTCGACCCGACGGCTCACTTCGTTCGCCGTCGCGCTCGTAGCGGCGGGACGCGACGTACAGGCGGTCGCCGTCTGCCGTTACGTCGACGACGAAGGGGAGGAAGACCCGCGACGGCTTCTGCGGCCACCCGACGTCCGTCGCCGTGGCGTATTGCCAGCGGAGTTCTCCGGTGTCGACGTCGTAACAGCGGACGGCCCCGTCGGGTCCCCGTTCGCCGACCGCGATGCCGTCGCCGAACGACTCCACTGAGACGACGGCCGTCCGCTCGGTCGCCGTCCCCGCGCGCCAGCGTTCCTCGAGCGTCGTTCGATCGTGCGCGAGGACGTCTCCGGCGGCCGTTCCGGCAATCACCAGTCCGTCGACCAGTTCGACGGCCGAGCGGCGGCCCGCGTGCCGGGAGCGGGCCGGCGTCACCCCGCCGAGGTCGACCGCCCGGAGGCGCTCGACGCCGTTCGGTACATCACTCATCGACGGGGAACGTCTCGTGGAGGACGTCGTGTGCCTCACCCAACCCGTCGAGGACGCTCTCGCCCTGGTCCGTCAGTCGGTGAACGGCACGCTCGGCGTCACGGACGGCCACCAGGCGTCCACGCATGTAGTCGTACTCCGGGTCGTCCGGATCGGCCGCGGCGATCCCCTCCTCGAGGTCGACGAGCGCCCCGTCGAGGTGCCGCTCTATCTCCGAGAGGGTCTTTGCGTTCGCCAGGGCCTCGATCGGGCCATCGAGGTGTCCGTCGAGTTCTTTCTCCGCGTGTTCGCGTGTGCTTCGGTCCTCCGTCCCGAGCACGTTCATCAGCCCGAGTCGTAGCGCTTCGAGTTCGTAGCAGCTCATTGTTTCACAACGTTTGGTCGACGAGGTCCGAGACGATGCGGTCCCGATCGAGGTGGGACGAGACGATTCGCTCCGCGTCGGTCCGGTCGACGCCGCCGTACCAGACGCCGTCCGGATAGACGGCGACCATGGGGCCGTCGCCACAGCGACCGAGACACGACGAGCGCGTGATGCGGGCGTCACAGGCGTCGGAGTCGCGCGCCTCCTGGCGCAACCGTTCCAGAACGGCCGGGGAGCCGTCGGCGGCGCAGGTCCGATTCGTACAGACCGCGACGTGTTTCGCCGGGGCGTCGTGCGCGTGAGGTCGGGCGTCCACGTCGTCGCGGTCCGCATGCGATTCCTGGTGTGTCAGCGCCCGCAGCATCGCCCTTGCGCCGCCGACGTCCTCCTCGTACCCGTCGAGTTCGACCTTGTACTTGCAGGCGTCACACGACATGTCCACACTATCCGTACGGGCCTCCTGCCAGCGGTCGCCGAGCACGTCCAGAATTCGGGTGTCGGTCCCGAGCGGATCGCCGGCCCCCGCATCGACGTACGGGTACTCGCCGTCGAACTCTGCGGCACCGTCGCGGATACGCCCGGTGAGCACGCCGTCGCCGAGCATGTACGGGAGCACGACGACGGCGTCCGGACGACGTTTCGCCACCGTATGAAGCGTCTCTCCGAGTCGCGGCTCGGTAACACCGATGAACGACGTTTCGACACGGTCGAAGGAGCGCCCCTCGTACAGCAACCGGGCGAGTTTGTGGGCGTCGCCGTTCGCGTCCGGGTCGCTGGAGCCACGGGCACAGAGGACGACCGCGACGTCGTCTCCCTCGCGATCGACGCCCAGCTCGGATTCGACCGAGGCGGCCCGGTCGTCGAGTAGATCGACGAGCGCGGGATGAACGCCGAGATGCGCGCCGTGGTGGATCGTGAGTTCGGGGTGTTCCGAGCGGGCGTTCCGGACCGTCAGCGGCACGTCGTTCTTGACGTGACTCGCCGCAAAGAGCGACAGCTGGACGACCGTGAGGCGCGAGACGCTCGACGCGAGCCCTGCGATGGCGTCGGGGATCGACGGCTCCGCGAGTTCGAGAAATCCCGCGTCGACCGGGACGCCGAGTCGTCCCTCCAGGTCGGCGGCGAGCGTACGGACCTGTTCGTTCGACTTCTCGCGGCGGGAGCCGTGTCCGACCAGCAGCGCGGCCTCGTCATCGAGTGCGACCGGGGTGGCTTTCGCGTTCGTGGTCATCGTGAGAGTTCGCCGACCTCGCCGTCAGTGGCGCGTTCGACGCTCCGCCGGAGTTTCTGCCGCCGCTCCGCCGAGTACAGCCCCGACCCGTCGCTGTCGGCGTACACCCATCGTGCAAACGCCGCCGTGTCCGCGCCCCCGGCCAGCCCGAACCAGTAGCCCCCCGAGGAGGTCTCGGAGAGGTCGTCGGTCGGAACGTGTGGCTCGGCGTCGTCGAGGAGCGACCGAACCGTCCGAAGCAGGGCCTCGTCGTCGTGGACGAACGAGACGCCGACCGACCCCGACGACTCACGGAAACAGACGGTGCCGCAGGCCTCGAGCAAGCCCCGAACGAGCTGTGGACGGTACTCCGAGAACGCGTCGAACCGATACCCGCCCGGCCGTCCGTCGATGGGAAGGCCGAGCGCAGCGCTCGCGCGGTCGGCCGGCGTCCCGAACACCTGCACCTCGTACTCGTCCTCGAACCGGACGATAGAGGCGTCGTGCGCCGACTCACGGGCGGCGATTCGGTGGTCGTGGTCGGTTCGGCCGGTGCCGGCGATCGCCGCCAGCGCGTCGGCCGCCCGCTCGTCTTCCGTCCGGACGGTCACACAGTCTCGCGTCAGTTCGCCGTCGCCGGCCACGCGCCCCCAGAAGTACGCCGTCGCTGGCGTCGCCGCGAGCAGATCCCCGACCGGCTCCGGCGCCGGGTCGTCGGGAGGCGCGTCACTCATCGTCCCCCTCCAAGACGTCGATCGCGTCGACCGGACAGGAACGGGCGGCCTGTTCGGCCGCCTCCAGCCGGTCGTCAGTGAACGTCACGAGTTGGTCTCCGTCCCCATTGTGATTCTGGTGGCTACCGTCGCGGCCCCCGTCGATGGTCGCCAACCCGTCCGAGGCCTCGACGAAGCGGTCGTCCCGGACGAGACAGGCGAAGACGCCATCGCAGGCGCTGCGGTCGAGCCGCACCCGATACTCAGTAGTCATACTTGGACTCGTAGCCCCGCGGCGTCACCATCCGGCCGTCCCAGACGTACGTCTCCTCGTTCCCGACGAGGATCGTCGTCGTCATGTCGACGAGGTCCGTCTCGCCGAGCCCCTCCAGTTCCCGGAGTTCGACGACCTCGACCCGTTCGTCGTCGCGCCCCGCCCCGTGGACGATGCCGACGGGCGTGTCTGAGGCGCGATGCTCCATGAGGATCTCACAGCACTTCCGGAAATTCTCCCGGCGCTTGCGGCTCCAGGGGTTGTAGATGGCGATGGTGAACCCCTCCTTGGCTGCCGCGTGGAGCCGTGACTCGATGGTCGGCATCGGCGTCAGGTGATCCGACAGCGAGATGCTGACCGTGTCGTTTACGAGCGGCGCACCCAATCGCGCGCCACAGGACTGGGCGGCGGGGACGCCGGGGACGACCTCGAAGTCGACCATTCTCGCGGTCGCGCCCTTCGACTCGAGGATCTCCAGTGCCAGACCGGCCAGCGCGTAGACGTTCGGATCGCCGCTTCCGATGATGGCGACGTCGTTGCCAGCGAGCGCGCGGTCGATCGCCTCCTCCGTGCGGGACACCTCGCCACACATCGGCGTGTCGTACAGTTCCTCGGCCGACTCCGTGACCTCCTCGGGCAGGAGGTCGACGTACGTGGTGTACCCGACGATGTGCTCCGACTCCAGCAGCGCCCCGCGAGCGCGTTGGGTCATCCCCTCGGGCTGTCCGGGACCGAGACCAATGGCGATGAGTCGCCCGGGGTCCGCCTCGAAATCGTCGACGGTCGACCCGACCTTCTCGTCGGTCGCCGATTTCTTCGAACTGCCGCATCCGGAACTGGACGACGGAGTGGACCCGCCGCACGTCGACGCACTCTCGTCGGCATCCGTCGGCGTTCCGGCGGTCCTCGTGACGTCGCCGTCGGCCTCGGCCTCCGAGCTTGAAGCCCCGCATTTCGAACCGGATTCGGTCTCAGCCTCGTTCGAAGCGTTACTCGCGCCACAGCCGGTTTCGGTGTCTGTACTCGTCTCGGTGGTGTCGTCGGTGCTCATTGTCAGAAATCCTTTACGTCACGCCCGCCGCGCGGGGTGACGAGGTGTTCGCCGTAGTCGTTCTCCCAGACCGTCGTCTCGTGGTTGCCGATCAGGATGGACGTGCCCATCCCGCCGACCTCGTCGTCGTGGTCGTTCGCTTCACCCAGGGTGGTGATCGTGTGTGTCTCGTCGTCCAGATTTCGACCTGCATCGCCGCGGCCGGCGTCGTTGAAGATGCCGACCGGCACGTCGTCGGCGCGCTCCTCGCGAACCACGTCGATGGCGCGCTGATAGTCCCGCCAGCAGTTGTAGAGGACGACCACGAACCCGCTGATGGCCGCGGCGCGCAGCTTCTCCTCGATCTCGTCCCACCCGCGCCACTTATCGGACAGCGACACGGTACAGAAGTCGTTCGACAGCGGCGCGCCGAGGTTCGCCGCGCCGCCGAGCGCCGCGGTTACGCCGGGGACGACCTCGATGGGGACGTCGTACGCCTCCTCGGCCTCGGCCATCGTGAACAGGAGGTCGCTCTTGCCGTAGACGTTCGGGTCGCCGCCCGAGACGTGGGCGACGTCCTCGCCGGCCCGGACACGCCCGAAGGCCTCACGGGCCAGTTCGACCTGTCGACCCATCGTCGAGCGGACGAGCGTCTGGCGGGTACCCTCCGGCCGTTCGAGGACGGTTCCGGCCTCGTCGCCCGCCGTCGTGCCGCCGTCGGCGGCCGCCTCCACTTCGGCGTTTTCCGGGGGAAGCGTCCCGTCGCGCCGGAGGAACTCCTGGTAGAGGTTCGACGCAATGACGCAGTCGGCGGTGGCGATGACGTCCTTGGCCCGCTGGGTCATCGCGTGGGGCAGTCCGGGACCGATGCCGACGACGTAGAGTGTTCCCATCGCGTCGTCGACGGAGGGTTCGGGGTCATCCATGTTACCGCCCCACCGCCACGGTCACGGCGTCGTCGAACCGCTCTTTCTCCTGGGTGAGTTCGTGTTCGCGGCCGCCGGCAATGGCCGACGCCTCGGCGATACCCGGCCAGCCGATGAGTTCCTTCGATCGCGAGGGCGAGGGCCCCTCGAACCCCTCTAGGGTTTCCTTCTCGAAGAGGACGATCCCTACACCGATCTCCTGGGCTGCCTCGTAGAGTCCCTCCTCGTCCTCCTTTCGGGTGCCGGTGGCGACGAAGTCGACGTCCGAGAACTCCAACCCGAGGTCCGAGAGGGCGGCCTCCCAGGCGGCGAGTACCTGCGCTTTCTTCACCCCCGAGACGGTGCCGGTCCCGAGGACGACGCCGTCCTCGGCGTTGCGCTCGAGGACGGTCACGTCGTCGTCGACGAGGACCGCTCGGGGGCCGTCGAGACGGGCCACCGGGCCGAGTTCATCGTTCAAAACGGCGAGGTTCGTCGCGACCGTCGAATCGCCGTTGACGACGTGGGTGTCCAGTGCCTTCGCCTTGCTCTCGACGCCCTGCTTGCCCGCGGCCTCGCTCGCGGTCGTCATCGCGGGGACCGCGCCCAGTTGTGAGAGGTCGTGGGCGACCTGATTCGCACCGTGGTGGCCACCCGTGATCGGAATCGCCCACGTCAGTTCCTCGTCGACGACGACGATGGCGGGGTCGTCCCACTTGTCGTCGAGGAGCGGCGCGGTCTTGCGCATCGCGATTCCCGACGCCATCAGGCCGACGAAGCAGTCGTACTCGCCCCAGTGCTCTTCGAACACGTCGCCGTGGTACTCGATGACATCCACTCGCTCGTAGCCGTCGCCGATCCCCGCCTCGATCTCGTGGGCGGTGTCGAGTTTCCGCTCGAAGCTGATGATCGCGATCTCCTCGGCCACCTCGCCATCGGAGTCCGGTGTGGAGCAGTGGCCGCTCGATTCGTCCGCGTCTGCATCCGTGTCGTTCGCGTTGGTGTCGGTACTCATGGGTTAGTCGTCCGCCTCGCTCTCGGGGGAACTGCGGTTCGCCCAGTCTCCGTACAGGTAGGAGCGTTCGTATCCCGCTTTTCGCGCCGCATCGCCGATGACGACGAGCGCCGAGGCACGGTAGCCGGCGGCCTCGAGGCGCTCGCCGATCGTTTCGATGGTCCCCTCGACGACGTCCTCGTCCGGCCACGACGCGTGATAGACGACGGTGACCGGCGTCTCCGGGTCGTGGCCGTCCTCGAGGAGGCGGTCCATCGTCTCGCCGACCGCGTGGGTTCCGAGGTAGATGCAGGTCGTCACGTCGCCCATCCCGACGAACTCGCCGATGTGGTCGTCCTCCGGGGCGAGCGTCTTCCCCCGGGGACGGGTGAACGCGACGTGGTTGGCCACGCCGTTCAGCGTGAGCTGGGTCCGGAGCGTGGCGCTGGCTGCGAACGCCGAGGTCACGCCCGGGACGATGTAGGTCGGAACCCCCTCGTGTTCGAGCGCGTCCATCTGCTCGACGGCCGCGCCGTAGATCGCCGGATCACCGCTGTGGAGACGGACGACCGTCCGCCCCGCTTCGTAGGCGTCCCGCATCAGCGGCACCAACTCCTCCAAGTCCTTGCCGATGCTCGACACCTGCTCGGCGTCCGCACAGTATTCGTCGAGGAGTTCGCTGTTGACCAGCGATCCGGCGTGAACGACGAGGTCCGCCGCCTCGACCAGCTCCCTCCCGGTGACGGTGAGGAGCCCGGGGTCGCCGGGGCCGGCGCCGATGAACGGGATACCCTCCTGCTTCTCGCCGGCAGTTCGTTCTCCGATCCGGGGGTCTCGCTCCGTCGCCCGGGTGGCCGCCTCCGCGTCGATGGCCTCCTGTGGATCGGTCATCGCGGCGGACCCTCCGGAGCCTCGTCGCCGCAGGCCTCACCTTCGGCACGCTCCACCGCCACGGTGTCACTCGGCGGTCCATCCTCGTCCTCGACCCAGGGTGCGGCGGTGGACTGGGCCCTGCCATCGCCCTTCGCACTCGCTTCGGGACCGGAACCGTTCTCCGATTCAGCCTCTTCGAAGGCTGCAGTCGCCGGCTCCGAATCGAGGTCACGCTTCTCCGCGTAGGCCAGCGTGTAGTAGTCGCGTTCGGTCAGGGGTTCGGGATCGTCCGTCACGACCGTCTCGCCCTGCTCCATGTACAGTCGCCGACCGTACACCACGTCATAGCCCGCCTCGACGAGCCCTTCGTGGGTCGTCGGGACGTCGGTCACCTTGAACAGGACCATCCGATCCGGTCCGGTGGGGGCTGCACCGCGAGCGGCCTCGTGAAGCGCGATGCTCGCCCCGGCAGAGATCTCGACGCCGAGGGCCGTGGTGAAGGCGGTCACGGCGCTCACGCCGGGAACGACCTGGACGTCGACATCGGCGTGAAACGCGGCGAGCGTTCGCCGCAGGTGCCCGAACGTCGAATAGACGTTCGGATCGCCGAGCGTGACGAACGCCGCTGTTCCGTCACGAGCACGTGGTGCGATCTCTTCGGCGGCGTCTCGCCACGCTCGCCGGAGTTCGTTCTCGTCGCGGGTCATCGGGAAGTCGACGTCACCGATCCGATCCGCGGGGACGTGCTCGGTCGCCACCGACCGGGAGAGGCGTCCCGGCGAGTAGACGACGTCCGCCGCCTCGAGGACGCGACGGCCGCGTACGGTCACGAGATCGGCGTCACCGGGACCGAGTCCGATACCGTAGAGGGTCATCGCCGCCCCCCGTCCGTCGCGACCTCGCCGGTCCCGCCCACCAGCATATAGACCGGGTTGTCCGAATCGAAACTCGTCGCGCCGGCGAGTTCGTAGCCGTGGCTCACCTGGACCTGGACGACCTCGTCGAGGAGGTCCCGTTCGCGGAACGCCTCGGTGGCGGCCCCGGCGACTTCGAGCCGCGAGACGTTCATGATCACCCGTCCGATCCCGGTTTCGACGGCGTGGTCGAGGACCGCCTCGTAGTTCCGACTGCCACCGAGGAACAGGACGTCTGCGTCCTCCGGAAGCCCCTCCGGCGCCTCGGCTTCGCGGAGGTTCACCTCCCCGGTCACGTCGTTCGCGGCGAGGTTCTTTCTGGTGGTGTCGATCCGTTCCGGTTTTCGTTCGAGCGCGGTGACCCGACCGGCGCGGCGCGCCGCCTCGATCGTGACGGCGCCGGTACACGAACCGACCTCCGCGAAGTGGTCGGTCGGCCTGAGGCCGAGTTTGCCGAGGAGGACGGCCCTGACCTCCGGTTTCGTCGGGCCGGCCTTCGCATCATGGGGGAGCGATACGCGTGCCATCGCCGAACACAACTACCGTAGAGCGTAAAACAATTTTGGTTGTTTTAGAGAAAATTAGATTGAGTAATCGGTCGAGAATCGTGCTCGTACCCAATCTCAGCAGATTTAAGGCAAAGTTACTTTAGTTCTCAGTTCAGAGAACGGATGATGGCGAAGGACGTGGACGATGCGGAGGAATTCGGCGTGCTCCAGAGCAAACGGAATGCCACTCGGTATCAGATCTTGGTCCAGATCGCGGAACGCCAACCTGCAGTAAATCAACGGGAGATAGCCGACGCGATTGATATAACCGCCCAGGCCGTGAGCGATTACCTTCGAGACCTCGTCGAACACGAATACGTCACCAAGCACGGTCGTGGCCGATACGAAGTAACCAAGGAGGGTGTCGACTGGCTGATTTCGCAGACGGACGAGTTGCGCCACTTCGTCCGACACGTTTCCGAAGACGTCATCGGACAGGTCGAGATCGAGACTGCGATCGCCACGACGGAACTCAGCGAAGGGGAGACCGTTTCACTGACGATGCAGGACGGTGTCCTCCGCGCTATGTCCGGCGGAACTGGGAGCGCAACTGCAGTTGCAGTAACGAACGCAAAGGCGGGCCAGGACGTTGGAATCACGAATTTCGAAGGGGTCGTCGATTACGAGCTGGGATTTGTGACGATCGTTTCGATTCCAGGGGTCCAAAACGGCGGAAGTTCAGCCATCGACCCGGATAGAATCTCCGAGCTGGCCGAAAACCATGACGTGATAGCCGTCGGTGGGGTCGAAGCTATCGTCGCCGCGCAGGCGGCCGACCTCGAACCAAGCATTCGTTTCGGAAGTGCTACCGGCGTTCGAGAAGCAGCCGCGAAAGGGCTCGATATACTACTGCTATCTTCGGCCGATCTGCTTTCGACACACACCAACAAACTACGGGACCAGAACCTCAGCTATGAAGTCGTAGATGTTGCACAGACGTAGCGTCTCTGGCTACTTACGGAGCTATCTCGAACATGGTGCTCGACAGTGAAACCATCGCGAAGGTGCCTTACCGCCGTCAAAGGAATGAAATGACCGAGAAGAAACTCGTGGTCACTAATCCCGAGATTACTAACCGTTGTCATGATCGTCGTGATCGGGCGAACGAGCACCCCCTCGCAGGGAGCGTGGTGTCCTGATATCCGGACGATACGAAGGAGAAGAATTCACGACACCTACCCCACGCACGACGTCCCAGTGACTGCTCCGATCAACCTCCTCCTGCTAGCCACCTTGAGACGGAATCTGAGTCACCCGAACCGCCCATTCCACTACTCCGACCACTGGTACCGTCCATAGGGTCTAATTCTCGAAATGCGGGAATCAGTTTCTCCCGTTATTACCCTTGCTCTCGAAGGACAACCTGTATGAGTGATAGAATCGGTGCGCCCGGAACCGGAATCTCCCGTCGGAAATTTCTCGCAGCGACGGGCAGCACTGGCCTTCTCGCCACCGCTGGCTGTACTACGACATCGCAACCAACGGCTCGCCCGGTCTCGGTTTCGGAAGCGTCGAACGTGATGCTCCCCGACCTCCCCGAGACCGGTCGACCGGAGGTCGTGAATCTCGACGAACGTGACCACGAGGTGACGATCAAATCCGTGATGGCCCGCCACCACCTCCATCCTGGCGAAACGATGAACGGGCCAATCACGCTTCCCGTCGTCTGGGCGTTCCAGGCCGACGACGGCGTCCCGAGCGTTCCGGGCCCGGTCCTCCGGTGCACCGAGGGAGCCGAACTGAAGATCACCCTCGACAACTCCGAGATGCAGGTCCCGCACACGCTCCACTTCCACGGCGTACGCAAGTCCTGGGAAAACGACGGCGTGCCGACGACCACGGGGGTCACGGTGATGCCCGGCGAGACGCACACGTACACCATCCCCGCGAACGTTCCCGGTACCCACCTCTACCACTGCCACTACCAGACGCCGATGCACATGGAGATGGGCATGTACGGCATCCTCCGTGTCGACCCGGAAGGGTACGAAGAGGCCGACAAGGAGTATTTCATGACGGTAAAGGAGTGGGACACCCGCCTCTCGCGCCAGCACGGCGGTCAGGACGTCCAGTACTCCCTCGGCTCGAGACACGCCGACGCGTTCACCATCAACGGCAAGTCCGCGCCAGCGACGTTGCATCCCGAGACGGGATCGCCACTCGTCGTCGACCCTGGCGACACGGTGCGCGTTCACTGGGTGAACGCGGGGTTCATGAGTCACCCGCTGCACATCCACAACCACCGGTTCAAGATCGTCGAGAAGGACGGGAGTCCGATGCCCGAGCCACTCCAGTTCCTGCAGGACGTCGTGAACGTAGCCCCGGCGGAGCGGTACACCGTCGAGTTCGAAGCCGACGCCGATCCCGGTATCTACCTCGTCCACTGCCACAAGGTCGACCACGTCCGCAACGGCGACAGTTACCCGGGCGGGATGATGACGGCGCTCGTCTACACGGACGCGATGGACACGGACGTCTTCCGGAGCGTGATGCAGTATGCGGGGTACGAAGCATGAGCGCAAGAGACCAGGACGTGGATCTGAGCCGGCGGCGCTTCCTCGCGACGACGGCTGGCGTCACTGCTGGGACAGCGCTCGGCGTCAGCCAGCTCGCTCGATCCGCTGTCGCGAGTTCCGAGAGCGACCTCTCGACGTGGTTCGCGAACACCGACAACGCGACAGAAATCGTCGACTGGCGAGGACAATCACGCGTCGAGGTGACCGTCGGCGCGACGGGTAACGGCGGCGCGCTCGCGTTCGAGCCCGCTGCGATACGCGTCGATCCCGGAACGACCGTCGTCTGGACGTGGAGCGGACAGGGTGGAGTCCACAACGTCGTTGCGAAGGACGGCTCATTCGAATCGGAGTACTACGCCGAGGCCGCCGAGTCGTTCGAGTTCGCGCCCGACGCGGAGGGCGTCATCCGGTACGCCTGCGCACCCCACGAGTCGACGGGAATGAAAGGTGTGCTCGTCGTCGGTGACGTTGAAGCATCCCTCAGCACTGCCGCCGGTGCGAAATCGCCGGGCGAGTCAACTCCTGTCGAGACGTTCGATGGTTGGTTGGCCGGCACGGACAACTACGACGGCGTCGTCGACCTGCGAGGGGAGTCGGAGGTGACAGTGAAGGTCGGTGCCGACGGCAACGGCGGTGCATTCGCCTTCGAGCCTGCGGCGATCCATATCGACCCAGACACGACCGTCGTCTGGGAGTGGGTGGGGGACAAGGAGTACGATGTGACGGACACGGATCTGGGCTACCACAGCGATCTGATCTCCGGGCCTGGCCACAGGTTTGCCATGGAATTCGACGGCGACGGACTCAGCACGTACGAGTGCACGACCTACGGCGAACAAGGAATGCGCGGGGTCGTTCTCGTCGGAGAGGGCCCTGTCTCCGTGTTATCGACGCTGGGACTTGCTATCATCGGTGGTGGTGGGGCACTGATTGCTCTCCCGCCGCTCTACGGCCTCCGTCTACACATTCAAGATACGACTCAGTACGCCCGCTGAGTGGAGTCGCCGTCCAGTGTCCTGTTGTTGAACCGGACTTCAACCGAGGAGATGACATAGGGCACAGCGTCTCGGATGGATATGGACTCCTCCGCCGGATCTCTGGAATGGGGAATCCGTCCGGGTGTGCCGTAGACTCCTGATAACTCATTTTCACGTCAGACACAGTTCTCTCGACGTGAGGATTGAGACGCCCGATTATAGCCGTTTGAGTGCTGTCCCATCATAGAGACTGCCGTGTCATCGATCCTCTTTTTCTACGGAACCAGCGAAGGACGGACCGCCAAAATCGCCGACCGTACCGTCGGCGCCGAGGAGGTGGACCGGGTTGGGATGGCTGTGCGACCGCGACGCGCGTCCTCGCGGAAACGACCGCTCAACTCGCCACGTCGTCCATGGTGTAAATCCCCGCTCATAGCGGGATTTCGAGTCAGGTACGGACGGAATCAGCGAATCGTCGCCGGCGTAGCATCCCGAGGATGTAATGAACCGGGCACCATCCGGAGCGGGGCTACTTTTGCTGTTGACGGTGTCTCTTCCCCTATGGAACGACTCGCGATCAATCCGCCGGAGCTCAAGGACGCACGAGAGATCGGATACAATCACGCGATCATTGCGGGCGGCACCTTCTACATGGCCGGCCAGGTCGCGATGGACGCCGATTCGAATATCGTCGGTGACGATATCGAGGCGCAGGCACGCAAAGCCTACGAAAACGTCGGGACGCTGCTCGAGACGATCGGCAAATCGTACGACGACATCGTGAAGGTCACCACACACATCATCGAACCGCACGAGCGCTACTACGACGGGTACAAGGAGGTGTACCTCGAGACGTTCGACGAGCCGTATCCGTGCCACACGGTACTCGGCGCGCATCAACTCGCCCACGAAGACTACCTTCTGGAGATCGAAATCGAAGTGCCCCTTACCGACGAGGATATTGCCTCACTCGAGCCGGACGGCGACGCGATTCGAGAGATCTGACGGGGCCTCGAGAGGCGAGGGAAGTCCGGACTCCGCGTCGGAAGTGACCGTCGAGCCGCAGAGGGCAGTTCGACGGCAACGATTCGCTCGTGTTGTTCGATCGTCGACGCGACGAACATACCGTTCCGGATCGAGAGGTGGCGCAGACCGTCAGTAGAGATACGAAACGAGCGACGTGATGATCTTGCGCTCGGCCCGGCGAAGGTGATCCTCCGCCGTGCGTCGACTCACTCCTAGTTCGTCGGCGAGCGTTTCGGTCGTCGTTTCCCTGGGCAGTTCGTAGTAGCCGTTCTCGACGGCGAGCACCATCGTCTCTCGTTGTCGAGCCGTGAGTTCCGGGAGCACCTGATCGAGGGTCAACAGGGGCGACGACCGGGTCGGTGCGTCGATTTCGCGTTTACTCCGGACGTCGATGGTGAACCCATCGTCGACTAATTCGGCGTAGAGATTCGACAGACTCTCCGACTCGATCGCGAGGATTCGGCAGTGTTTCGCCCCGTTTTCGTACCGCAGCGGGGGCAAAAGCAGACTGTTGTGCGACTCGAGGTAGCGTTCGATGTACGTCGTTTCGTGGCGTTTCAGACACGAACTCGTGATAACGACGGCTTCCCCGTCCCCGCGAACCAGTTCGTCGATTCCGATATCCGTCACCACCTGCGAGATGACCGGCTCGATCGTCGACCCGGTGACGTACAGGAGATCGGCGTGCTCGTTACACCAGAGTTCGATCCGACAGTCGGTGCCGTCGGTCGGTTTGGTGTACGCGCTCGAGTCCGAAATCGCGATGGTAGCTTCGTACACGCGGTATCACTACACAGCCCGTTGGGTTATAAATCAGTTTCCGAACGGAACAACCTCGATATTGGTGCTGGGGGTTGTTGGCACGCGCATGGGAAGTGACCAACAACCAGTCCTCGGACGAGGCGAACCGAGCGAACAGTGGCGCGAGTACCGCGGCGCACCGACGGGTACCGACCTCGAGTGCGAAGGGTGGCGACAGGAGGCCGCACTTCGACTGCTCAACAACAATCTCGATCCGGAGGTCGCCGAAGATCCGGAGAACCTCGTCGTGTACGGCGGCACGGGTCGCGCCGCTCGATCGTGGGACGCGTACGACGCGATCCTATCGGAGCTTCGAACGCTCGAGGACGACGAGACGCTGTTGGTCCAGTCCGGAAAGCCGGTCGGTCGATTCGCCACGCACGAGCGTGCGCCGCGCGTGTTGATCGCGAACTCCAACCTCGTCGGCAAGTGGGACAACTGGGAGCACTTCCACGAACTCGAGGCCGAAGGCAAGATCATGTACGGCCAGATGACCGCCGGCTCGTGGGCGTACATCGGCACCCAGGGGATCGTTCAGGGAACGTTCGAGACGCTCGCGGAACTGGCTCGCCAGCACTTCGAGGGCGACCTTGCCGGCAAGGTCGTCGTCACGGCGGGACTCGGCGGGATGGGCGGCGCCCAGCCGCTCGCGGTCACGATGAACGAGGGCGTCTGCATCGCCGCCGAGGTCGACGAAGCACGTATCGATCGGCGCATCGAGACGGGCTACTGCATGGAGAAAACCGATCGCGTCGACGACGCGATCGAACGCGCTACGGAGGCGGCACAAGCGGGGGAACCCTACAGCGTCGGCGTTCACATGAACGCGGCGGACCTGCTCGAGACGTTGCTCGACCGCGGGTTCGTCCCTGACGTCGTCACTGACCAGACGAGCGCCCACGACGCGCTCGAGGGATACTACCCGTCCGGCTACTCCGTGGCCGAAGCCGACGAACTCCGCGCGGAGGACCCCGAGCAGTATCGGACGGAGAGTCTCGACACGATGGAGCGACACATCGATGCGATTCTCGAGTTGCAGGATCGCGGTGCGATCGCGTTCGAGTACGGGAACAACATCCGCGGACAGGTCGAGGAACACCGTGGGCGGTCCGACGCGTTCGAGTTCCCGGGATTCGTCCCGGCGTACATCCGCCCGCAGTTCTGTCGCGGCAAGGGACCGTTCCGTTGGGTCGCGCTGTCCGGCGATCCCGACGACATCCATCGGACCGACGAGGCCGTACTCGAACTGTTTCCCGAGAAGGACCATCTCCGGCGCTGGATCGACCTCGCACAGGAGCGGATCCAGTTCCAGGGGCTTCCGAGCCGGGTGTGCTGGCTCGGCTACAACACGGAGGGCGAAGGCGACGACGAACTCACGGAACGTGCCCGATTCGCGCTTCGGATCAACGAGTTGGTCGCCTCGGGCGAGATCGCCGCGCCCATCGTCGTGACTCGGGACCACCTCGACGCCGGCAGCGTCGCCAGCCCGAACCGCGAAACCGAGGCGATGCGGGACGGAACCGACGCGGTCGCCGACTGGCCGATCCTCAACGCGCTACTGAACTGCGCGGCGGGCGCCGACATCGTCAGCGTCCACGACGGCGGCGGCGTCGGCATCGGGAACGCGCTCCACTCGAACAATCACGTCGTCCTCGATGGGAGCGAACTCGCCGCCGAGAAGGCAAAGAGAGTGTTCACGACGGACCCGGGGATGGGCGTGATCCGCCATGCCGACGCGGGCTACGAGGACGCCCTCGACGAAGCCGATCGATCTGACGTGCCCGTGCCAATGTGGGACCGGCGATGAGCCCGCGTGCGGGTGTAATCGCACCCATTCCCGCCGGTGTCCCGACGCGTGAACCGGTTCAGATGCTTCGGGCGGTCGCAACTGACGACCAGGTGGCGGGCTTCGAGGCCGTCGAGCGTGCGCCGCTACTCGACACCGATGGACGAACTGCCGCGGGCACACGGACGATCACCCACTCAGTAGTAACAACGGAGATCCATCATGACTGAACTCACGACTATCGTCCACGACGCGAGCGAGATCGTCGTCGGACCGGGAACGGACGCACCGCTCGAACGGTACGAAAACGCCGCCATCGCCGTCACCGACGGCCGCGTGGCCGCGGTCGGCCCGACTGGAGAGATCACCGACGAGTATCCGGTGGAGAACGCCACGCACGCAATCGACGCGAACGGACGGAGCGTGATCCCCGGATTCGTCGATTCCCATACCCACGCTCTGTTCGCGGGCGACCGCTCGGACGAGTTCGCGGCGAAACTCGGTGGCGAACGGTATCAGGAGATCCTGGCCGAGGGCGGCGGCATTCTCCGGACCGTGCGCGCCGTCCGCGAGGCGAGCGACGACGAACTCCTCGCGAACGTCCTCTCCCACCTCGACACGATGCTCGCCCACGGCACCACGACCGTCGAGATCAAATCCGGGTACGGTCTCGATACCGAGACCGAGCTGCGGATGCTCGACGTGATCCGTCGAGCCGGCGAATCCCATCCCGTGGACGTGGTGCCGACGTTTATGGGTGCCCACGCCGTGCCCGAGGAAACAGACGCCGACGCGTACACCGACCGGGTGATCGACGAGCAGCTCCCCGCGGTCGCCGATCAAGGGGTCGCCGAGTTCTGTGACGTCTTCTGCGAGGAGGACGTCTTTTCGGTCGAGCAGTCCCGACGGGTGCTCGAAGCCGGATTAGAACACGGGCTCACTCCGAAAGTCCACGCCGAGGAGTTCGTCCGGCTCGGCGGCGCACAGCTCGCAGCCGAGGTGGGTGCGACGAGCGCCGACCACCTCCTCCACGCGAACGAGGACGACCGCGCGGCGCTCGCCGAGGCGGGCGTCACGCCGGTGCTCCTCCCCGGGACGGCCCTCTCGCTCGGGGCTGACTATGCGGATGCGCGGGCCTTCCTCGACGACGGCGGGTGGGTCGCCGTCGCCACCGATTTCAACCCGAACTGTTACTCACAAAGCATGGGCTTCGCCATCGCGCTCGCCTGCGTCGGGATGAAGATGACGCCCGCCGAGGCGCTGATCGCCGGCACGCACGGCGGCGCACGCGCTCTCGATCGTACGGACAAGGCGGGTACGCTCCGTGAGGGGATGCCCGCCGACGTGGCGATCGTTGACGCGCCATCGCACGTCCACGTTCCCTACAACTTCGGCGTGAACACCGTCGAGACGGTGCTCAAGGGCGGCGAACCCGTCCAGAGAGGGCAGCGATGAGCGAGAGCGAACCGGTCGTACTCGACGGCGCGTCGCTCACTCCCGAAGACGTGGCCGCGGTCGCCCGCGACGGTCGCCCGGTGGCGATCAGCGATTCCGCGCGCGAGGCCGTCAGGGAGTCCAGGGAACGCGTCGAGGAGGTCCTCGACGGCGACGAAGCGGTCTACGGGCTGAACACCGGTTTCGGCCAGCTCGTGACCGAACGGATCCCCGCACGCGATCGTGAGCGGCTCCAGACCAACCTCGTCCGGAGCCACGCCTCGGGTGTGGGCCGCGAACTCGAACGCGAAGAAGTGCGCGCGATGATGCTCACACGGATCAACGCGCTCGTGAAGGGGTATTCGGGCATCCGCGAGGTCGTCGTCGACCACCTCGTGACGATGCTCAATCGGGAGGTCCACCCGGTCGTCAAATCCCGCGGCAGCCTCGGCGCGAGCGGCGATCTCGCGCCGCTGGCCCACCAGGCGCTCGTGCTGCTGGGTGAGGGTGAGGCCCGCGTGTCGCCACGCGACACGGAACGGTCGAGCGGGCGAAGCCCGCGAGACGAGGACGGCGAACGGCTCGACGGAGAGGCCGCACTCGCGAAGGCGGGTCTCGAGCCACTCTCGCTCGCCGCGAAGGAGGGGCTGGCGCTCATCAACGGAACGCAACTCTCCGTCGGACTGGGAGCACTCTGCGTCGTCGATGCCGAACGCGCGCTCAGGGGCGCCGACATCGCCGGCGCACTCACGACCGAGGTCCTGATGGGCACCACCGCCGCCTGTGACCCGGCGATCCAGGACGTGCGCCCGCATTCGGGACAGGCCACGAGTGCGCGCAACGTTCGAAACCTCACTGCCGGGTCTGAAATCGTCGAGTCCCACCGCAACTGCGATCGCGTTCAGGACGCCTACTCGATCCGCTGTCTTCCGCAAGTCCACGGCGCGGCACGTGATGCAGTTTCTCATCTCCGTGAGGCAGTCGAGATCGAACTCAACAGCGCAACCGACAATCCTCTCATCTTCGCGGGCGACTCCGTCGACGACCGCGCGAGCGGCACCGAGAACGTGGGCGTGCTCTCGGGCGGGAACTTCCACGGGGCGCCGCTCGCGCTCCGGCTCGATTATGCCACGAACGCACTCGCAGACCTCGCCGCCATCGCCGAGCGCCGCGTCGATCGGCTGCTCAACCCGAACCTCCAGGAGGACCATCTCCCACCGTTTCTCACCCCCGACAGCGGCGTCTGCTCGGGCTACATGATCGCCCAGTACAGTGCTGCCGCGCTCGTCAACGAGAATCGATCGCTCGGTGCGCCATCGATCGACAACACGCCCGTGAGCGGCGGACAGGAGGATCACGTGAGCATGAGCGCCCAGAGCGCACTCAACGCCCGTACTGCCGTCGAGAACGCGCTGACGGTGGTTGGTATCGAACTACTGTGTGGCGCACAGGCGATGGAGTTCGTCGACGACGGACTCGCACCCGGCAGCGGTACCGGCGTGGCCTACGATACGATTCGAGATGTGATACCACCACTCGACGACGATCGACCACTCCACGCCGAAATCGAGATCGCAGCAGAGTTGATAGCCACAGGAACGCTCGAAGCCCGGGTTGAGAGGGGAGCTAATGAACCAATCGTCTAAAAGTGGCAAATCGATCCACCGACGGAGTTCTGGCAGGCTTGAGTGGCTGGACAGCCGACGCGATCAAACAACCGTTGAATGGTTGTCCAATAGGGAGGCGCACTCCTTTACGATGGCAACGCCGCATCACAACATCAACGCTATTCACACGGCGTTTGGCTACCAGCAGCGAGTACCGGAGGACGTACCGCCGTTCTCATCTCCGGTATTAGCAGGCGGAACGTACTGGCTCTACACGTTCGAGGAGGAGGGCGTTTACGATTACGTTTGCTCGCCGCACGAAGCCTTCGGGATGGCAGGTCGAATCGTCGCTGGTTCAGCTACGGGACCTGGTGCGGAGCCGATCGATATGGAGAGCGAAGACGAGCAAGCCCGGCCACCAACGCTCACTGCGGCACTTGTGCTTAGCGACGAAGCGTTGGATCCCGAGCGGATCGTCGAAGAGGGCTCAGTATCGTGGGACGGCGTGGCTGACGAGAGCAAGCAGCTCCTCATCGAGATTCGCGGCGGCGAGGAGCCTGTATCGCATAACTCTCACGAATGAACGTATCATCGGTAACGAGATAGCGTTGTAGATTCTCCTCCACGTCCATAATCTGCGCCACTGTCTCAGTAATTGCCTCGCACATAGATAGTGATACGGCCGAAATCGTGGACCAACCCGGTTGATACCTTCCATTCGATGTGTTTGCCGTCGAGACCGAGCGCCTTGGGAACCGTGGTTTGATATCGTCCGTTTTGGTTGACTGTGATTCGAGTGGTTTGAGGCACCTACTGCAACACCGTTAGTAGGAACGGTATTTGGAACAGTGTTAGTGAGTGTTTCCGGGTACCCCGGTTTCTGAAACACCCTCGGCATACGATATACCCACCTGATAGTCGATCCCACAATCATGGGTCGGTCTCAGAGTGAACAGGTCCGTCACTCATACCGATTGAACGCTAAATTCGATGTAGAACTCTTGTTCCCGCCGAATCTAGATCTAACTAACGTGTTGGTATTCAAGGAACTCTTGCATACGTTCGAGAGCGGTCTGCGCCTCCGATCGGTTCTCTTCCAAGTTCATCGTCGTGGATTCCGGAAAACCGAGTTCGTTTGCCAAGAGAATCAGCCGGTCAAGGAGAGTAATTTCGAGCCGCTCGTTGATCATCCCGATATTGATTACGTCAAGATCTCGGAGATCATCATCCTCTACCTCAACCACGAACTGGTCTTTCTCGGCGATCAAGCCTTCCATAATTGGACTCCCCTGTTCACGGGGTTCCATATCGAGAACTGCGAAAATCTCTTCGATGCGGTCGATCTGATCGACCGTGTCGCCTTCATGGCCGGCGAAAATCGTTCGTACCTCGTCGCTCGCTGCTGCGTCCGCGAGATCACCATGCAGATCCAGAATTTCGATCTCGGCGTGATAGAGTTTCTGTAGCTCTCGGTCGAATAACTCGCGTTTCGATGTGATCGACATCGTTGTTACACCTCCTCGGGCTGCTCATCCAGTAGTTGCTCGCGAAGGCAATCCTGTACGACACCACTATCGAAGGCCCCGCATTCCATGAGCAAATAGAGTCCTCCCGGGGAGATGGTCTCACCTGATTCGAGATTGGCGAGAAGTTCGGGAACACCCACATCAGTCGCGTCGATATCCAAGGATACCGACTCGACGAGCAGCCCGTCATGATGCCCGGCTCGACAGAGCGCTGTCGTAAACATCCGCACGGGAATCATACTGTCCGTCGAAGTTGCTTCTCGCATCAGCGAGACGATACCGATGGTTCGGAGGAGGAAGGCGAGTCCGTCTCGAACACCAGCCTGGAGGTCTTCATCCCCGTTCCGCCATTGCTGTCCATCATCGGTTACCTCCCCGAATATTTCTCGCCGTTCATCTTCATCGAGTTCTTCTAGAAGGATGGAAAAATCCAACATCGAATTATAGATCCGCTCACGAATGTCCTTTCGCCGCTGATATCGTTGTTGTTTGGCATGTTGCCCATCGTATACCTTCTCTCCGGTCAACCACCGACGATCTTCAGTCGTCAGCATCGCGTTTTTTCGACCAGTCATATACACCTCGATGGATGGCCGAGTGGTAAAAACAGGTCGGAAGTATATCGGAAAAGGTACACGGGTATAGAAATATTATTTACCCCAAGGAAGGATAGTTGCGTATGCATTGTATCGTGTCCACAGTACCACTCCCAGCTGCCAGAAAATCAGATGGCCTCTGTCAGTACGATGGCTGACGCCGAAGCCACCGGCGTTGGAGAGGAATACAGCGGACGATCGAGCCCTGCAAAGCTCGTCGAAATCGCCCGCTACTTCCTCTTTATCGGAATCGTCGGGTTCGGCGGGCCACTCGTCCACATCGCCATGATGGAGGACGATCTCGTCGGAGAGGACTCTCGCAACTGGACTGACGAGTCAATCTTCATGGAAGGACTGGCGATTTGCAATATGCTTCCCGGTCCCGCATCCACGCAACTGGGAATTTTCATGGGCTGGATTCGCGCGGGCAATCCCGGTGCCCTCGTCGCCGGCTTCTTCTTCATGCTTCCAACGTTCATCCTCGTGGTGTTTTTCTCGTGGCTATACTTCGCGTATCAGACGCTCCCGGCCGTCGAAGCCGCGTTCTACGGGATCAATCCGGTCGTCATCGGTCTCATCGTCGGCGCGACATACTCAATGGCACAGAGTGCCCTCGCCGATGGGCGATCACACGCCGAGTTCGACATCGGATCTGACACGTGGTCGGTTGATTTCCTCTTGGTTGCGCTCCTCGTTGCCGCAACCGTCGCGACGGCCACCCTGAACCCGAACCCCGTCCTCGAATTCATCGTTGCAGGCCTGATCGCCGTTGGCATCTATCGGTCAGACTGGGTACGAGCGAATGCGAAACGGATCGCTGCCGCGGGTATCGTGACTGCTGGCATCGGCAGCCTCTACACGCTCCGAGGTCGGTTTCTCGATCTGGTCGGCCCCCGAATTCGGGCGGCCATCGAAGCGAGCCCCCTCTGGGGTATCGCCCTAGCTCTCTGGGCAAACCCGTGGGTGAAGCTGTTTCTGTTCATGGTTTACACAGGCTCGTTCATCTATGGTGGCGGCCTCGTCCTCATCCCGTTCATCGAGAAGTACGTCGTCAACGAGTTCGCGTGGTTGACCGCCCGTGAGTTCGTCGACGGTATCGCGATCGGCCAGCTCTCGCCCGGTCCCGTCGTGATGACGACGGCATTCGTCGGCTACAAACTCCTGCTTGACGTCTCCGGGGGACTGGTATGGGTCGCCGTCGTGGGTGCGTTGGTCGCGATGATCGGCGCCTTCGGCCCGTCGTTCGTCTTCATTATGGGCTTCTTCCCGTACTTCGCCCGAGTTCGTGAGAACGACGTCATCCAAACGGCTCTCACCGGCGTCAACGCCGCCGTCGTCGGAGCCATCCTCGGTGCAACCGTCACCCTCGCAGTGGAATCGTTCGTCGACGTCTTCACCGTCGTCCTCGCCGTCGTCACATTCGGACTGTTCGTCCGTGGAACACACGCTGCATATCTGATTCTGGGCGGCGGCGGGATCGGCATGGCGTGGTACTTCCTCGTCCTATGACGCAAGCACAGCCCACCAAACACGGCAACGGAAACGCACGACTGAGTTCGGAAAGAATTTGATTATGAGTCAGGAGCAAGTTACGGTTGAGACGGACGAATCGGGACCGTTAGATACGTTTCGGCAGTTCTTCGCCCTTGAACGGGACGTACTGGTACTGTCGCTGGCGATGTTCGCGTTCAGCCTCGGCTTCCAGATGACCAATCGGTTCCTCCCGGAGTACATGGTTGCACTGGGCGCGTCGGGATTCGTCGTTGGCCTCTTTGGGACTGTCAGCAACATCATCTCGGCGGTATTCCCGTATCCCGGCGGCGCTATTTCGGACCGCATCGGCTCGCGGTATGCACTCACGCTGTTCGGGTTGATCTCGACGGTCGGATTCGGGGTCTGGCTGGTCGCGCCGAACCTCGGCGTGATTACCGTCGCCGGCGTCACGGTCCAACCCTGGATCTGGATCTTCGTCGGCCTGCTGCTCGCACAGGGCTGGAAGTCGTTCGGGCTGGGCGCGACGTTTGCGGTCGTCAAACAAGCGACTGATCCCTCACGATTGGCTGCCGGCTTCGCCAGCACCGAGACGTTCCGCCGGACGGCGTTCCTCATCGGTCCAGTGCTCGCAGCGGTCCTGATCGGCTTCCATCCAGACTTCACGGTAAGCTTCCAGTACGTCCTTGCCGTGGCGGTCATCTTTGGGGTTGTCGGCACCGTCGCCCAGCACGTCCTCTATGACGTCGACGAGCGGAGCTCGTCGGACAATCAGAACTCAGAGAGTTCTGATGACGCAAGCGAGGATTCTATCGGGGGTTCGTTCGAGGAGCTTGCTCAAGTTAGACGGGACCTGCGTGAGATGCCCGAGCCACTTCGCCCACTCCTGGTGGGTGATACGCTCGTCCGATTCGCGAACGGAATGGTCTACGTCTTCTTCGTGCTGGTGATCACGCAGTTCTACGAGGTCGGATTCGAGACGACGGTTTCGCTGGCCGGCTTCTCATATGGCATCGATCTCTCGCCGGAGGCGTTTTTCGGCTATCTACTCGGTGTCGAGATGCTGATCGCGCTCCTCACGATGGCACCCGCTGCGAAAGCCGCCGAGCGCGTCGGTCTCAAGCCAGTCGTCGCGCTGGGTTTTGCAGTCTATGCCCTCTTTCCCGTCGTACTCATCAGTGGACCGGAAGTCCTCGCACCACTGATGTCACTCTCGTGGGCGATGATTCTCATCTTCGCGGTCTCTGGACTCCGCTTCGCGGGCCTTCCCTCGCACAAGGCGTTGATTGTCGGTCCTGCCGAGCAAGAGGCCGGCGGGCGCGTCACAGGCACGTACTATCTTCTGCGGAACACGATCGTCATCCCGAGTGCCGCTCTCGGCGGCTACCTCTGGGAGTTCGTGAGTCCGGAAATCGCGTTCACACTCGCAGCAGTGATTGGCGTTGTCGGGACCGGCTACTTCCTCGTCTTCGGCGAGGAATTCGAGGCATACGTATGAGCAAGACAGTGAACACAGCACGTACTCTTGGCCCAAGGCAGGTTCCAACCAACTCGTAATCCTGGCCCGAACTCTCCAGAAACTGTCAGTGTCGGTCCGTAAAACAGAACGGCTGTACGTAACATATGGGTGGCGAGCCGTACGCTCTTGTGCATCCATACCATACGGATGCCACGATGACGAAAATCGCGTTCATCTGTGTTGGTAACGCAGGTCGAAGCCAGATGGCAAGCGCTCTTGCAGAGCGCGAGCGGGCTGAGCGGGGTATGGATGTCGAGATCATCACCGGCGGGGTTGATCCGGCTGAAAGCGTCCATGACGAGGTTATCAAAGCGATGGACGAGATCAGTATCGACATCAGTGACCGGACGCCACGGCAGATCACGCCCGAGGACATCGAGGACGTGGACTATGTCGTGACGATGGGCTGTTCGGTTGAGCAATTCCGCCCAGACGATTGGGACGGCGAAAGTTTCGTCTGGGAACTGGAGGCTGGTGATACCTGTGAGCAGCGGGCTGAACTCAGTCACCGCATTGAACAGTTCTTTGACGATCTCGAATGACACGAACGAGTACTGTAGTGTGCCTCTCTTTCCAATTTGACGAGTCACAGCTGTATTACGCGAAACTGATATCGGTTACTGACAACCCGTAGAATAGCCATATATCGTTGCTGGACAGTTTAATGGCCTTTGAGCGCTTGAGCCGAACTAGTGGCGTTCTCAAGCGATCATTGGCGTAAGCATTCGGCCAAATTCTCCACAGGTGAATTTACTGGGGCGATAGGGGATTCGGTCACGGTGTTTCCGATGGTCGTCGCTATCGCTGCCCTCACGGAACTCTCGCTGGCCCATCTCCTTCTCGGGTTCGCAGTGTTCCAGATCGTCTGGGGGCTCTACTACGGCCTTCCGGTATCGGTCGAGCCGATGAAGGCACTCGCCGCGCTCGTGATCGCAGGCGCTCTCACAGCGAGCGAACTCGCGGTCGCCGGTCTCCTCGCCGGCATTGTTCTTCTCGTGGTTGGATGGACGGGTACGCTCGGCCGAATCGAGCAGTACGTGGGTCAGCCAGTGATTCGAGGCGTTCAACTCGGGGTAGGGCTCATTCTCCTTGAAACCGGTATCCAACTGAGTCTCGACGGGCTGACGCTCGCACTCCTATCGATGGGCATCGCAGCGGTTGTGATCGTCGCGGGCTACCAGAAGGCGAGCGCGCTCGTTGTCCTCTGTCTCGGGGTCGTCTTCACAATTACACAGGTTGGCGTTCCAACACCGCAGCTTCCTGCGTTTACAGTTCGTCTTCCGAGTCTGTCGTCGGTCTCTGTGGCGGCGCTTGAAGGAACGGTCGCACAACTCGCAATGACTGTCGGAAACGCTGCCGTCGCCACCTCGTTACTTCTCTCGGACTACTACGACGCAAACGTGTCTGCCGACGAGCTCTCGACGAGTATGGGCGTGATGAATCTGTTCGCCATCCCACTTGGGGCGATGCCAATGTGTCACGGGAGTGGGGGCGTCGCTGGAAAGTATGCCTTCGGTGCCCGTACCGCCGGATCGAACGTGATTCTCGGAGTGATTTACGCGGTTGCCGCCGTACTGGCGGTCGGTATTGTGGCTGCGTTCCCCCTGCCAATGCTCGGGGTTGTCCTCGGTCTGATCGCTATTGAACTCGGACGGGCAGGTCTTGAGACGGACCACCTGCCACTCACGCTTGGAATCGGCGTGCTTGGCGTGGTGACAAACATCGGTATTGCGTTTGTGGTGGGTGCCCTAGGGTACCTTCTCCTTGAACACATGTCGTAGGCCCTTCTCGGGTCACGTCCCTCTGTCTGAGATGCGTGCCCTGTATCTCGCACGACGTTTCTGACAGTTGCCGGCGAGTAAAGAGAACCACTGGCTGGACACGTTCGCTACTTCCTCTCAGTCGTCGCCCTGGGGACTCATCGGAGCGCGCATCCCTCGGCGTGGAACTCCGAGCGCTCTCCGTCCCCGCGACGGAGCGACTCGCGGCCGCAATCCTCGCCCCGGTACTACGTTGCGCCACCCTGCTCCGGCGGCTCGATGTGCGGGCCGGTGATCAGCGTCTCATTGTCGTCCTACGTGGCGGTCTCGGTCGCAACATACCGTCGGTCACGACCACGGCATCGTCGGCCGGTCGGTGCTCGACGGTCGAATCACCCAGCCCGCGGTACTGCTCGCGAGCGGCGATCATCATCTCGACGTCCGTCTCCTCGTCGAGGTCGGGCACGTCGCGCTGGCCGAGTGCCATCTCGACGCGGCGCTGGTGCTTGCACGCGCCGTCCTGATAGGTGGCGCTCGGACTGCTATGTCCGCCTCCGAGATTCAGTCCTCGGTTCTCGACGACGCCTACTCGATAAGTCACGTTCGTGATCTCACTAACGAGATCGTCAACCAGGACGGATTCGGGTTCTGCAACACGGTAGGCGGTAAGAATATCCTTGACAAATCGGGGGGTTCCACCCAACAGACACGGATACGGACCTCCTCTCGATCGACTGGTTCCGACCACGCCCAGCAGGACGATCAGATTCAGGACTAGGAGCAGGACGACAGCGATGAGCGGGAGGAGATCACGTCGGTACGCAGCCGTCAAGATGAACGCGGAGGTCGCGACGGACGAGGGCGAGGACATCTACCCTCCCTCCTCTGTCCCCTCTCTTATGGGGTTGATAGGGTAGTGTGATCGCCGAGATCCCGCCTCGCACACGCGCGCCTGAACTGACAGCGTGACGGGTGAGAATGAGCGACTGCGTCGGGATGCCGCTGTCAATAGCGAATCAGTCGTCCGATTCGTATCTCGATCCTGAGAGTCGAGTTCTCTGGTGGCTCACCCGTCCGGCAGGCGAGACCGATTCCCGGGCCGCGGCTTGCTGTCTCCGCTCGTTCACGGCGGCGGGGAGTCCTTCGTGGCGTCGATGCGTTCGCGAGGCGCGGTGACCTCCCCGGACAGCATCATCCGTTCCACTAGGGCCTCGACGTCCGAGAGCGGTACCAACGGGGTGACGTTCTGGATGCGTTCGTGATCGGGATCCGGCACGGTCGCGGCCGTCGATCGGAGCAACTCCACCCACCCGTCGGCCATCCCGGACCAGCTCTCGTATCGGTAGGCGACGGGATCGAGCCCGAGGTCGATCTCGATCGCAGTCGGGACGCCCGTCACGGGCCCGTCTACGACGTCGGGGTGGGCGCTCTCGCCCCGTTCGGGCGGTTCGTCCGGCAGTCGTGGCTGGCTCGGTCCGTTAAACATGATTTATTATGATATACGGAGGTACGTATAGCTTTTCACCGGCCCAATATCCATTTCCAGTGGTAATTCTTGTCGAGTACCACGAGTCTCCCTCGAAGCCCGGTTTCGAAGGGAGCGCCGAAATGGCTCGGCGGTGACGGAGGTGCTCCTCGACCGTACAGTCGTAGTAGCTCGTCGTTATCAAGCCCGAAGCGGCCGATCGGTATCACGATCGTTGTGATCGGGCCAAGGAACGAGACGCGTCTCGTCTGCACACTAGAAATCTTCGATTTCTGGAGACGTCATCACGCGCTTATCTCAACGAACAGAGTGAGAGGCCGCAAGTTGTCTCCGTGAGCCAGGAGCCCAAACCCCCATCGGAGGAATCTTGCCCCGTTAGGGTGGGAGGATGTCAATCACTATGAGTACGCAGCGATCGAGACGAGAACTGAACACGGCCCCTTACTCATCCGATTTGGCGTTAGGATTCGGCGTCCTGAAGCCGTCTCGGTAGCAGGGCCAACAAGGGAGTTCGTCGAACGTCGGGAGACAATCACAGTCCGCTGGGCGTCGATCTGCTTGTTGCTCCCACTGCGGAAAGCGCTCAAGCGACGTTCGCTCGGACGGCAGCTCTTTTGAGCTCATGAACTTACCCTCAAATAGGCCCGTCGGCAGGAGCGACAAAGCGGGGCTGATTCGCCAAACGCCCGAACAAGCTGCACGTCCTCGCAGCTAAAGCAGCTAGGGGCACGGCAGACCCTATGGTTGTGATCGCGCGTCTGTTCTCTGGATGGTGTGAATTTCGCGTTCGTGCTCATCTCTGATCAGTGGTAAACCGCTCGTGGCGCGCAGCAACAGCAACCACCGTCCGTGTATCTCTCCTCGTGTGCTGGACGGCGGAGCATCGTTCCATCGCCTTCTCAATTTACGTCACTACCGTCCGTACGTAGCCGGTGAATTCCGCTCTGGATTTCCGTTCACAGACTGGGCCGTTCAGTCCTCTGAGGGCAGCTCTGGCGCTGGTATCGAAGGATCATGGAGCGTGTGACGGGCTCCACCTGACTAGAGGTCCCCTATCGTCAAAAGCACGCGCCAACCGTGGTGAAAGTGAAGCACAAGTGGATCGCCAGATGGTCTCTGAGACGGCTCTGGAAACGACTGCTATCGTCTCCGTCCGTAGCGAGGTATAGATCAGCACTTGCGACGTCACGAATCAGCAAGCAGTGAGCGTGCCCGCTGAACGTAGCCGTTCGTTTCCCAACTCCGGGCTCCACTGATCGTATCGAGAAGCGTGCGTCTAGAGACGATACCTTCAGGTAGGTGCTCAGATCCTCGAAATCGCTCTCGAATTGCCAGTTTGCCTTCTCGACCTGCCGAATCAGCCTGTCGTGTTCGAAGTACAGGTTAAGACGTTCGTTGAGTTCGTCCTCGTCGATTTCTGAGTCCATGCCGTCTGTCTCCTTTAGCGACCGGATGACGTCTGTGAATTGGATAACGCTCCGGTTGGGATATTCGAAGAGAGAATCTCGATCACCATCGAACCTCGATTCATCTACCCCCGTTAAATCTAGCCGCGCAGAATCAGCGAACACTCTCTGCTTAGACGATCTCACTGCTAAACTTCCGTATGACCGCACTGAATGCATCCGGTCGATGAAGGTTGCAAATATGACCGGCCCCATCCATAGTGGCTATATAGGCATTGTTCGTGGCTGCAGCGTGGTCCTCTGCACCTCTCTGCATGATGAGGTCCCGTGCCCCATTAATAACAAGCGTCGGGCCGGGATACGTTGATAAGGCGCTTCGGAAATCTTTCCCTCTCAGATCTGGGCCAGCTTCCCCAAACTGTCGTGGATAGATTCCGGAATCGATGATCTCCTCTTTAATCTCTGGGGAGAGATCACGCTCTCGAACCCATTTCTCACCGGCACGTCGAATACCCTGTTCAACACGGTCACTTCTGGTCGCGAGCCTCGATACTGTGCCTACTACTCGTGTAACGGCCTCCATCCGGCCAACCGGGTTCGCGCTACTTCCTACGACAACGAGTCCATCAACCTTCTCAGGATACCGACTGGCGTACTCAGTTGAGACGTATCCACCCAGAGAGAGACCGACTAGAATCGCGTGGCCATCGGCTTGCGTCTCGATAAGATCGTCAAGCAGCTCTATCGCTGGCTCCAGACGGAACGTCTCATCCAACCGCGTACCGTGCCCCGGAAGATCCGGTGCGATTACCCGGTACTCGTCTGAAAGCGCATCGCGCTGAGGGGCCCACAGCTTACGGGTAAACATCGCCCCATGAACGAAGACGACTGGTTGCCCGTCTGTGGGTCCAACAATATCGACTCCGTGAAGCGCGGCTTCTTCGCTGATCTGACTCATAGCATGATCAACGGTGAGAACATCCTTAGATACTGTGCTGGCGTGTGATTGATTACCATGTCTAAAGTCCCAACACAGCGCAAAACATGGTCATTACTGTCAACTCACAGTAACGATAAGTCGTATAAGGGCGTCTCATAATTCCAACGCCTGGTGTTGAGTGCGGCCTAGTACGTGAACCTGGTTCAGTCCGGAAAATATTCGATTATCTGCGGATGTTACGCTTCGAGGCGGCCGCAATCGAACTGCTCGCCGGGTTGTGAGAGTTCCTCAAGCGCGTCCTACTCTTCGCGCAGGTTCTACTGGGTATTGTGCTGGTCGCCCCGACGCTCGGTGGTCCGGATGAGCTGCTGACATCGTTGGATTCGTTCCGCGCAATCGAACCGTACCTCGCCAACCGTCCGACCTTCTTTTCGCCTCAATTGTCCGTAACTCGATCGATACCTCGGTGACGTTCATGGACTAACACACGTCCACTTCCCAACCCCGACGCTTTGTCCTTCAAGCACTGGTTGAGATCCTCGCTCATGTGGCTATACACGTCGATAGATTCGAGGTCGATGAACTCGCCAATCGGCGGGAACTTCGGACCCGCAACCGCCATGTGAAACTCCAAAGGGGCTTGATAGGTGTGCATGTGTATCACGGCTATCCGATCTCCATCGGCGCTGAAGTAGACGTTGTATGCCAGTGCCTCCGGCTCGTTGGCCTCGACGAAGTCCACTAACTCCCGCATCGCCGATTTGAGTTCTTTCAACGTTCCGTCGCGCACCGTAGATTGGTCGATGTACACGACGAAGTCAGTCATCCCGCATCCGATGTGTGACGTGGTGACCACGCTGTATCGCTTGTGTTGGTCGTTACTGTTGATGTCATCGGTCACTCCAGTCGTTGCGTCCAACACAACAGTACGTCCTTGAGTACCGAGACGGCGGAGCAGGCGCCACTATTTGGCTACGTCGCGCATCACGTTAGCCGTTACCGTTGTACAAATGGCCGAAGACAACTCTGGATATGTTCGAGCAACTCACACCACTACTGTCGAAACTGATGTCTTGAATAGCGATGTCCTCATCAATAGTCGAAATCCGACCACCATCATGAGGGGTTAACTAGTAGTCTCAGAATCCAAGTGGCCTCGCCTACTCGCGGATCGCTATTCAACACGGCAATCGAAACGGATTCAAGAGAAAACCCCAAGACCAGAGGACAGTCTACCGTTTGGATCCCAGCAGCTACTGTCGAAGCCGTACCGGTAGTTTGCGGATCAGTGGCGATCTATGCTCTCGATTCTCTCTGAGTGCAGCGATCGACATGTAGATGATCGCACCACTGACCAGGACTGCGGTTCCGAAGATGAGACGTGTACTCATGGTCTCAAGCATCTCAACGCCGAATGCGACACCTACCTGCTTACTTGCGGTGGCGATACCCCCCGCGAGCAGCATTACAGCGAAGTATCCCTTGACGTCAGCCTCGTCTACCAGCCGTGTCGCACTTGCACCGATGCGAGCGCCGAGAGCGCTCCCGCCGAGCAGCGCGGCGACAACGGATACATTGACGGCGTTCGACTGGGCGTAGACGAACGTCCCGAACACGCCCGAAACCGAGATCTGGAGGATGCTGGTCCCAGCAGCAATTGCAGTGGGAATGCCGAATCCATAGACCATGACGGGGAGTAGAAGGAATCCTCCACCGACACCGAGACTGCCAGAGAGAATGCCGATGCCCGACCCAACAACAAGGATAACCCACACTGATACAGTAGCACCGCCAGGTAGCGACACCAGTGGTGGGAGCGTGATGGCCTGAACCTTGGTAGCGACTCGGCCCGTTCCCACATCGATACCGTCGGTACTGGTATCTCGGAGGACGATGAGCCCGACCGCTCCAAGAAGGCCGACGTACACCACGCTGATGACGAAGTCAGCGTTACCGAGATTCGCAAGCACGAACACGACTCGGGTACCGACTTCGATACCGAACGTCATTCCGAGAATCATCACCGCCGCCAGTGTGTAGCTGATCTGGCCGTGATCACGGTGTCTGAGCGCACCGATGACACTGGTGCCGAAGACGAACGCGAATGCGCTCCCGACAGCCACCGGTGCCGGATATCCGAGCACCAACAGCGCTGGCGTCACGAGAAACGATCCCCCCATCCCGAAAAATCCAAAAAGGATACCGATGAGCAGGCCGAACCCGACGAAGAAACCAATCATCACGATACCAAGACCGAAGAGTTCCATGGTCAGGTACTCTCGAGTATTTCACGGGCGGCCGGGCTAGCAATTCGTACCAGTGCCCCGTATCCGACGTACAACACGAGCGCCTCCGCCAGAACGTAACCGACTGTGGCAACAGCCTGCCCGGACTCACTGAATACGGGAGCGACCAGCAGGACACTCAGCGGTATCATCAGTATGCTCAATGGAACGATCCAGGCTATCGATGACTGACACCCACCTGCTGAGAACTCAGCGTCCCAGTCACTCATGGCATGCCCCGCCGTCAGCCTCAGCGCTTTCGGACGGTGTGATGTTTTGGTTGAGGCTGAACAGATTCGCCGGGTCGTACTCGTCTTTCAGGGCGACCAATCGTTCGTACGTCGGTCCGAACGTGGTCCGCATCATGTCGTCGCCCTCTTCGAGGAATCCCGGGAAGTTCAGATACACCGAACCGTCCGAAAACTGGCGCATATCGTCGAGACAGCCGCGCACCCACTCGACGTTCTCGTCGTCGTCTTCCGGGCGCTCCCAGTTCGCTTCGACGCCAAGCAGGAAGGGCGCGTGTCGTCCGGCGAACGCGCTGTCCTCGGTGTCAGCCCGTTCGATTGCGCCCCCTAACTGCCAGACGTCGACCGTCGAGAGCGGTGAGGGTGCCACGTCGGTCCAGTACACGATGCGATCGATGGCGGACTCCGACAGGCCGTCGAGGTACAGCGACTTCCAGTAGTAGCGCATTCCATCGGGGTAGTCCTCATCGAAGAGCTGTTGATAGTCTACGTACGGCATCGGGCCGCTGAAGTCGGCGATCGGTTCGGCGATCTCCTCCAAGGGTGCGAGCGCACGCTCACCGTCCTCGACCGATCCCGCGTAACAGCCCGTGATGGCGATTTTGGTGTCGTCCACCACGTCCGAGGGGAAGAGTTCCTCGTCGGGCATCACGCCAGACAACGTGAGTGTGCTGACTTCCACGGACGCTGACGCGACGTACTCGCGATACGCCCGCAGACACTCGGCCATCCGGTCTCCTGAATAGAACACGAGGCAGGTCGCCACCTCGGGTCCGACCGGGTGGAGGTCGAACTCGAAGCCGGTAACCACCCCGAAGTTGCCGCCACCACCGCGAAGGCCCCAGAAGAGGTCCGGAGCCTCGTCCTCGCTGGCGGTCACGAACGTGCCGTCCGCGGTGACTAAATCGACTGACCTGAGGTTGTCGCAAGTCAGTCCGTACTTACAACGAAGGTGACCGATGCCGCCGCCGAGCGTGAGTCCTGCGACGCCCGTCTCCGAGACGGCCCCGCCTGGCGTTGCGAGACCGAAGGCCTGAGTCTCGTGATCCACGTCTGCCCACGTGGCACCGGCCTGGACCCACGCCCTCTGTGCGTCGGGGTCGATCCGCACACCCCGCATCTCCGAGAGATCGATGACGAGCCCGTCATCGCAGACCGCAGTCCCGGCGACGTTGTGGCCGCCACCACGTACCGCAACGAGGAGGCCGTTCTCGCGCGCGAAGTTCACAGCGCTGATGACGTCTCCGACGCCTCGACATCGGGCAATTAGGGCCGGATGCTTGTCGATCATCCCGTTCCACACCCCGCGCGCGTCGTCGTAGTCGACGTCATCGGGACGAATCAGGTCGCCGTGGAATCCGACTTCGAACTGTTCGATCTGTTCGGCGGGAAGGACGTGTTGTGCCATACAAAAACGTACGACAGCGCGGGTGTTGGCCTCACCTATCGAGCAGTGGTCGGTGTCGAGAGCACCGTTTCAGGCAGTGAGAAGATTTTCAGAACGTGTACGGGATAGAGTTACTATCGATGACAGCCTCTGTCTAGCGAGTAAGTCACATGGTGCCTGATCCAGACGATCGATTGGATGACGATGGTCGTCCCCCACCCGGCTCTCCGGTCTTCGAGGCCATTTTGGAAAACGAACGGAACCGCCGCTATCTCGGCGAGCGTCTGGACGCTGCGGGCGACCGCATCGACACGGACCTGCTTGGCGACATCGTCCGGCACGGCCCGATCCTCGAAGTACTGTTGGAGGAGCCACTAGATCGCCGGGAAATTGAAGCGTGCCTCGACGTCTCGCGGGCGACGAGTCACCGCTACACGCAATGGCTCGATGAGCAAGGATTCGTCGAGAAGGTCGATGGCCGATTTCAGTTGACCTGGCGTGGCGCAGTCATCGCCGAGGAGGTCCTCCGGTTCGAGGCGAACGTGCGGACCGCCCACAGACTGACCCCACTTCTCGAGGCCATCTGTGAGGACCACAGGGAGTTTGTCGTCGAACCGTTTGTGGATGCGATGGTCACTGTCGCCGAACCCGACGATCCCTACCGGCCGGTCGAGCGGTTCATCGCACTCGTCAACGAATCGGAGTCCTTCCGGGGATTCAACACGACGCACATGGCACCGCTGGTCCTCGGCGAGTTCCACCAGCGGGTGTTCGACGAAACCGATACCGAAATCATCTACCTGCCACACATTGTTGAGAAACTCTTCGAAACGTACCCCGAACGCGCCCGGGAGGCGATCGAGCGCGGACACTTGACTCTCCGGACACGCGAGGACCTGCCGTACGGTCTCGCGCTGTTCGACGACCGCGCCGGGATCGGGGGCTACGACGAGACTACTGGTCTCATGCAGGTGTTCGTCGATACAGATGCCCCGATTGCGTGTGAGTGGGCCGAGCGCGTCTACACTGCAGTTAGAGCGGACTCAGACCCGCTCAACGAGCAAAACGATTTGTCCTCGTGACACGCTCTCGGCAGGACGGACAATCCCTGTTATTTCTCGGCTCCATCAGAACCCTTGTTGGGGATCTCAGGAATGTCTCAAAGTGGGACAATATCACGGTGGCGAACGGCACCTGGAGTTCTCTATTTGTCTTCTGTTCTCGTCTCCTTCCAACAACCACCGAATAAATATGGCGCGAGAGATGTCGGCGCCACTGAGCGGTGATGACTGTGTTTGTCCTCACTCGTAGACGCCTTCACGAACAGAGATCACGGGACAGCGCACCGATTCAAGGATCTCCTGTGAAACGCTCCCGAAGAGTGTTCGCCGAGCCGATGACTGGTTTCGCCCGCCTACCACGACGAAATCAGCATCGTGGTCCTCAGCCATCGCGGTGACGCGGTCAGCCGGATCACCGACAGCACCCCGGACTTCATACTCGATACCAGCCTCATCAAGGGTCATCACGAGATTTTGAATGAGGTTTTTCTGTTGAGGACCCGTTCGATTACCTCCGGCCGGTCAGCCTCCCTCACCCGGTAACGGCGCTGAATCCAGTCGGGTACATCACCCTCGATTCCTGGCTGAGTGGGTACCCCCTCCTTGAATCGGGTTTCGAGAACCGATCTTGTCTCCTCATCTGCCTCCTCAAGAGCATCCTGATACGTCTTTTCAGGGAGAATATGGGCGACTGTGACTGTTGCTTTCGCTGGAGCGGCGACATCGATTATCGCTTTGGCGAATGCGTCGATGCGGTTCTCGTCCTCTTCTCCAATAGCTACCAAGAGTGTGTCCAATCCCATAGACTCTCTTTGAACGTTCATGGTGTTATCTCCTTCTCAGATCCCCCCTGAGCGATCTGTTCATCTCTCAACTGAGGGTTGTAACACACCACAATGTGATCAGTTAGACAAACCCTTGTGCAACGCCGTGTCTTCCGTAGGATACAGTTGCACAAGGTTTTTTCTCACAACGAGATGGAATCTATTGATCCCCAGGCTCTGTTGAAATCCTCAAAGAAAGATATGTTTCATTTGCCGTGCTGAATACAGCGCGCATATCGTTCACCAACGGACCGACCCGTAGCACACCGTTTCCAGGCCAAAGAGTGCATTTCGTTCAATTCCTGCAGTTGTTTCACGGGGTGACGTTATGTGACCCGCTCCCATAGTAGAACGGGATCAACCAACCCATGGCAGACAGAACATCGCCACACCTGCAAGTGCTCTCACCACGGTCGATGTCTGGTGACACATCGAGGGGTCACCATGCCTGACACCGCACAACCCCTTACCGAACTGTTCGAGTATCCACTGCTTCAGGCCATTTTTGGGCGACGATCTCGTCGGTTCGGTCGTGGCTTGTCGATCCCTTCGGGGCCGCTGGCGTTCGAATCGGACGCTGACCCGCTTCCGTTATCCGACCTCGAGCAATCGGTCCTCGTCGCCGCCGGGACCGGGGTGAGTGGGTGGCACTACGGGATTCCGTTCGGCCCGCATCGGCCGGACGAGCACACCGACTTCTCGGTCCGGTTGACCGGTCGAACGGCACCGACGGCGGCCGGGATCGGCACACCGGTCCTCTTCTATACCGACGACGACGGCACATACCTGACGAACACCCGGAGCGTCGAACTGAGTCGGCTCCGCGAGGCAATGGACCTCGAAGACGACGCCGAACGCATTATGGCAGCGGCCGGAGCGCATACTGAGAAACTCTCCGACGAGCGGGTGGACATCCCCGCCGAATCCGGCCACATCCTCGAACCGAACCACTGGTGGACCAACACGCCGGGGTCGACGCTGTTCATGCCCGTCGGCGACGCCAGCGAAGAGATGCTGGCGCTCCTCTGTCTGTTCGTCGAGAACGGCTACGTGATCATGGATGACGAGATCGGTGAACCGGCCGGCGACCTCGGGCCGTACATCGAATCGGGGTTGTTGGACGCCGATAAGGCGTTCCCGCTGTCCTTCCTCGAACGCGCCACCCTGGAACAGAACTGTGCCGAGCTGGCGTTCATGGCACACAACATGGTGCTCACGATGCAGGCGATGGGGTTGGGCGGGTTGTACTTCGCCGGGATCAACGAGCTGAGCCTGGTTGGCGCTCCGATGCGCGACGACCTTGACGGGCTCGGATTCCGGTTCGTCGACAATGAGGACTGGACCGCACCAAACCCGGTGGGTCTCGACGACCAGTACGAGGGTCTCTGTCCGCCGTACTACCCGGACATGCACGCGGCAGTCGATGAACTGGTCGAGCGGAAGTTCGGTCCGGGCGGCACCTACGACCCGTTAACACCGGGCCCGTGGAAGGACAGCGAGGCGGTGAAGCGCTCGATCGAGCCATACGCCGACGAGACGGTCGAGTGCCTCGGTGAGATCGCCCAGTACGTCTACGACAAGCACGGGAAGTTCCCGGGGACGGTACCGACGATGGTGCTGCCCGGTTGCGTCCAGGCACACCATATTGACACGGACTACTACGACGCGCATTTCAAAGCCGGTGCGTACCTCGATACCCACGCCGAGCACCTGCAGCGGTGGCACGAAGCGGAAACCCCGTCTTGATTGCCTCTTACGGTCGGGGGCGCTTACTCTGGGCATTCGTATCAGGTCGCCGATAACGAACCCTTCACCTGCTGAATAGAGGGCGCGTATCGGTCGCCAACGTATCGTCCGAAAGCCGATGGTGCCCAGAGCCTATTTATCTGTGATCGGTTTCTGTAGGACCATGCCAGTCATTCAGTGTAACGGAGCCGATCTGTATTACGAGGAGCAGGGAGCAGGACAAACGATCGTGTTTCTCCACGGCGCGTTTGCCGGTCTCAGGTACTTCGAACCACAGTTGGTCGGATTCGACGAGGATTTCCATACGGTGGCGCTCGATTTTCGGGGACACGGGCGATCGGAGAAGACGGAACGGGGTCACACGCTCGCGCAACATGCCCGCGATCTGCGAGCCTTTCTCGAACAGCTCGACCTGACAGACGTCGCGGTCGTCGGCTGGTCGATGGGGGCGCTCGTCTCGTGGGAGTACGTCGATCAGTTCGGCACCGAGAGGATACGGGCATTGGTTGATATCGACATGGAACCGTCGCCGTTTCAGCGGGAGGGGTACGACTTCGGGACGTACACGATAGAGGGGATGCGCGAGGTTCTCGACGGGATACAATCAAACCCAGTGGAACTCACCGATGAATCGATCGAGGCACTACTCAAAGACCCACCGTCGAGGAAACTCCGGAACATGATGTTCGACGAAGAAACCCGAACGCCACCGTCGGTGCGGGGGTCAATGCTCCTCGATTTGATGCGAGATTATCGAGAGGTGCTTCCCAAGGTCGATGTCCCAACCCTCGTCTGTGCGGGGGCGGACGAGAAATGGCGGGGCGTTGCCAACGTGAAATACGCGTCTGAGCTGATTCCGGACGCTCGATTCGAACTCTTCGAACAGAGCGGACACTGTATAACCATTGAGGAACCCGAGCGTTTCAATCGCGTCTTGACCGAGTTTCTCAATGCGATCTGACGACGACCCACGACCTCTCAAACGGTCGACTCTGATTAAATAAATAACGTATTCACCATGCTAAATACAGCCTCTGTATCTCGCACACGGTTCTTATCTAACAAGCGGCACCGGTGTTGGATAGTAGATCCCCGTTCCAGAAGCCGAGCAGTACATGGCCCGTCAGCGGGAGAAACACAAGCGCCAACAGCAGAGTGATCGACTGTCGCAAGAGGGGAGGGAGCGAGTAGGGCGGGGAGGCTGTCAATCGAGCTGTGGGAGGTCGCCACGTTGTTCTCGTCGTGCGAGATCACGGACGAACAACCGGAGCTGATGGACGAGATCATCGCGGTCGTCATACGAGTAGACGCGAGCGTCCCACCGGTCTTGCACTGCAGCGATCATTGCACTCCTGACACCGGATTCGTGGATGAACAGGACCCGTTCTTGATGTGCGGTCGTCGGCGTTCGCTCATCGCGTTGACGAAAGATCGCCTCGAGAACGGATCCGGTTTCGATGCCGACACCGAGGTTATCCCCGATCCTCGGGACGATATAGACGACGGCGTTGCTTGCGAGCGCGAATTCGATGCTCTGTGTTGCAGCGTCCATCTCCTCCAACGGGATGTCGATATCGATGGCCAGAAACGCGTTGACGCCCGGATCAGTTCGGAGTCGATCACGGGCGTACAGCAGGAGATCGAGGACTGCCTCCTGCCGGTCGAGATCGATATCCGACCCGACAAGTGTACCGAAATTCACCGTCTCGGGGATCGAACTCAGGGTCTCGCGGTCGTCGTTCTCCGCCGCGTCAAGCAGTGCATCGACGTCGAACGTCTTGTATGGCCCCATCAGATAGACGAGAAAGCGTGAATGGGCGAGCTCGCCGAGTTCGCCGATTAGTCGGTCGCGCATTACACCAGCATCCGCGCCCATATATAAATAAGCTGCTTTTCTGTGAGTACTGAGTCAGCAAGCACTTATGGGTCTGCTTGCGTAAGTTCTGAGTATGTCCGAAACCGATCGTTCGTCCCCCGATGCGGACGATTTGGCAGGACTCCTGCCGGAACACAGTCTCCTCTCTCTCGAACAGTATCTGGACATGCAGCGAGCGATCGGTAACGAAACCCGCTTTCGGATTCTCCATTTCCTCACCGAAAAGGGAGCCCAAAGTGCGAAAGAACTCGAACAGGGACTATACCTCCCGTCGAACACGCTCCACTACCACCTCGACGCACTCGTTACCGTGGGACTCGTCGAGAATAGAAAACGGAAGACGCCCGACAGCGGAGGCCTCTATTCGTACTATCAGGCCACCTCACTCGGAGAGGGGATACTCGAACACGGCGTCAGAGAACTGATACGCGAGGAGTGGGATCTCCTTGACGCGTATAGCGACTAGCAGGAACGTGCGTTTCCGTCCATGAAGAAAGATGTGTCTCACGTGCCGTGCTGAATAGAAGGCACATATGCAGCATGATCTCTGTATCGGGTGCGCTCAAATTCGAGCCTACGTACAGAGAAGCTACCGATCAGTGTCGATAACCCCTCGATTGAGTGGTGAGTTGGGTCTACTCAGACGATTCATATATTTGGTAGATGATGGACTAACATGGGCGAGCCCCCACCGACGACTGTTATTCTCCCTACGACGCAGTGGACCACCGCTTGTGAGGAAATCGCTGAACAGCTCAGCCAGGTAGATGAACTCCTTGTAGTTTGTGACGACGACTCTGATCCTGTGATAGACCAATGTGATAATACGTTACGTGGGGTCGGACTCGTGTTCGCCGGAGAGGGTCATGTCCGGTTTACACAGATCGTGCGGCGGCACGATCCTGCGGGGTTCGCAGGTATGTGCGCCATCGCAACTTTGTCTGCGATTGGCGCTCTTCTCTACCCCCTTCCAGCGCTGATACTCTTGACACTTCTTCAGTTGGGGGTTTATACGGCGTTCGGAGTCCGCCGATGGACGTTTTTACTGGCCTATCCAGGAACGCTTGCCCAAGTCCCACTCTTAAGCTATGGGATTATCCGCCGAACCTTTGTCTGGGGTGGACGTCGCTATCGGTGGCATGGGAAGTTCGATATAGAGGTAGTTGATTAGCGGCGTTCCCAAAAATAGAACTGAAATGGGATATAGTTATGTACACAATTCTACTTAACTTTACTTTACCGGACGAACCCGAGCAGCAGTCACCTAGTCAGCTACTCAGTAAGATTCGACCTCAATCGCTTCGATGCGGTCAAACTCATCGACGTTCCGTGTGAGTACTCTTGGGTCCGGGCTCTCGATCGCCGTTGCCGCAATCAACGCGTCAAGGTCACCGATCGGTGTCCCCTGCCCATAGAGCGTTCGTTGAATTCCAAGCGCGCGTTGTGATTCAGCGAGGCCAAGTGGAAGAATGGTGATCGATGCGAGTATCTCATGAAACGCTTCGTATTCGTCTTCACGGAGACCAAGACCCGTCTCATAGACTGAGAGTGGAGACACAGCAACCGGAGTCTCCGTCTCGATGAGCTCCTCAAGCGTATGTTCCGCCGCATCCAGACGATCAAGGAGGTCAATTAGGAACGTTGAGTCGAGTATCATTCACTCCGACTCTCCGCTCGTCTCCCGTTCTGTACGGGCATCTCGCCGTCGGTCCATTCGGTCGGAAAATGCTTCACGGAACGCTTTCGAGCGCTCTTTGACTCGCTGGGCACCGTCTTTGTCGACAAGCCCGACTACTTCTCGGAGTGGCTCCGCTGAACCTCCTCGGAGTCGTTCGTCGTCGGCAAGCCACCAGACCGTATTCCGGCCACCAGCTTCCTTTCGCTTCAGGGATCCACTGTCGGCGAGGCGCTGGAGGCGGGTGAGCGTTGCACGACGCTTGATCGGGAGCTCATCAGCGACGTCTACCGTCGACAGCACCGGGTCATCGGTGCGTCGAAAAACGGCGAGGACCTCGTCGTCCGTGACCCGCGGTTTTCGTCCGGATGTTGAGTGCCCGCTCATACTGCCTAGGACGGCACGAACGGATAAGTATCTACTGCCGTTGGCGGCACAAATCTCGTTCTACTGCGGCAAGATGGCCAATATCGGGATCTACATCGATAAATAATGTACTCTAGTTAGTTTACGGAATCGCTAACTGCCGGTCTCGTCTATTCGTCTCGTTCAGTGATACTCGCAAAGGCGACGTTCGATTGAACGGTATCGATCTCGACCGTTACTTCGTCATCGAGTTCGGCATCCGCCACGATCACGACGAATCCACGCTCAACACGGGTGATTCCATCCCCTTGCCCGCCGAGTGTATCGATCGTCACCGTTCGGACCTCGCCTTCTTTGACGGGTGGTTCTGGCCTCTCCCCCCGTTGAGGAAGACGCTGAAGCGTCAGAGGATGCTGTGTCGCGGCGGTCATCTGCTGCGTCCTCTGTCTCAGTCGGAAGCACGGCAACTCGATAGACCACTCCTGGGTCAACCGTCGCTCGTTCGACCAACTCTTTTGGAATCTCGATCTGCAGTCTTCCGCCTTTCTCGGCTGTCTGACACGTACTCATCGCTTGAAGACGGTCTGGAATCGAAACCATTGATGGGTGTCCTACAGAGGCGACTACACGTGACTCCACGGAGCCTCTCGGCAACTGTGTCTGCTACCGCGTGTTCTGCGTATCTCCGTTATCTCGCTTGAACAGTCAACCCATACGTCTCGGCGAAACAGCTGTATTCGACGTGGGACGACCCGCCGTTCCCGCCACAGACTCTCGGTCAGCTTCTCAGTACCGCTGCGGATCTCGGGATCCTACGGGTACATGCTCATCGAAGCAATTGCAATCGATACGACCTCACCGCGTACGATTCGACGCGGATGGACCAGCTCGCGCTGATGTTCACCGACGAGGCAGCGTCAGCGAGTGCTGTGGGGTCTCCCGACCGATAGCCCTCTCGTGACTAAGCCGCGCTCAGCGTATCACGGAGGTACTGCTGTTCCCACTCTTGTCGTGCCTCGAGTTCCCGCTGGCCACGCGCCGTGAGCGTGTAGAGGTTCGTTCGTCGATCCATCGCCGATTTCTCGACGAGTCCCTTGTCGACGAGCGTATCGAGGTTTGGATACAGTCGGCCGTGATGAATCTCTGTCTCGTAGTACTCCTCGAGTTCGTCTTTGAGTGCGAGGCCGTGAGGATCGTCTAATCCCCCGATGATGTAGAGCAGATCCCGCTGGAAGCCGGTGAGATCATACATACCAGTATATTAGTCAGTGTGGTTGTCAACTTATTGCATGGTATACCCGACGAGAGTATCGGATTTAATACCAGATCGACTCGTGCCACCGAAAACAGCGACCGCAATTTCATTTCCGAACTACAGGGTTACCCACTTTGCATGGCTCGTGAGCAAGACTACTCAACGAGAGCTTCGATAGCGCGTGCTCGATCGTTGCCGGATACGAGTTTCGAGAAACGCCAATTGAACTCTCCAAGGAGGAGGTCGTAGCCCTCATCGGTGAGTTCGTACTGGTTTGTTCGCTTTTCTCGATGAGATCCTGCTTAACGAGGTCGTCGTGGTCCCCAGGTTGGGCGGCCAGCTCCCTACAGACGTCGGTCCACCTTGTCACTGATAGGAGGACGCTCGTTCGTGGGTGGTCAGCCATCGGAGGTGGCCCCCAGTGATACGGTGAAAAAGAACCAGTCGGTGTCGGGATTTCGAGGTGATCACCGAACGCGAATATGGCGTGGATTCCACCAGAGGCTGTGTTCGCCTTGAACCGGTCGAACTGTCGCTGCCTGGCGATCACGCTGCTGGCGGCACCTCTTGGTTCTCCCGTCGACGAGCCGAGTTCCTCGGCTTTCGGAATGGAGAGCTCCTGCTGGCTGTTCAATAACATTCGGCTATCGTCTACGCAGGCTTCGGTTCGAACACAGGTGATTGCTATCCCGTATTCCTCGATCAACCACGTCACCGGAGCTGGGATCTCGATCGCAAAACTCCCTGCAAGCAGAATAATTCTCGGTAGATCACCAAGACCGAAATCGGCCCAGCCTTCGCTCGTTCTCTCACTGTCAATGACGATCGAATCTGATGCGAACGAAGCAGTCCTTCTCGAGGAAGTCGATGTAGTCTACTTTGCCGGACCAGTCCAGTATATCGGGCCGGAGAGCCCTTTCGAGGCGGCCGTTATCTGGCCGGTTACTCTACCAAAATTCGTTTCAGTGAACCTTTATGGCTGATTCTGCCGAAGAGAATTCATGAAGTGGATGATAGTGACAGACACGCCTCTTCGTGACTCTACCATCGAGAACGACCGCACAGACGACAGCAGTTCCGTTGGTGGCGTGATCCTCAAACGACTGATCGGGGAAAACCAACTACCCCATGGAGGACGGGTATGCTCCTAATTGGAACGACTGAGGGAATTTACCGTGCACCGATAGACGAAATTGACGACGCAACGCGCGTCCTCGATAGCAAGCGCGTCCTACGGATCCGTAAATTCGGTGGCACAGTCTTCGCAGCCACGCAATCGGGGCTGTTCCGCTCAACCGACGGTGGCGCGACATGGACTGATCTCAGTGTCCCTCGAGATGAGGTCTACTCCGTCCTAATGAGCCCCGATGGTGAGCGGCTCTACGCGGGCACGCATCCTGCTCATCTGTACATCTCCACTGATGAGGGCAATTCGTGGCGCGAACTGGAGGGCTTGCAAGACCTGCCCTCGCGCGAGGAGTGGCGTCTTCCCCGCCATCGGAATGAAGCCCACGTCCGCAGTCTGGGTGCACACTCTGATGCTCCTGAACGGGTTATCGCGGGCATCGAAGTCGGTGGTGTCCACGTCAGCAATGATAACGGAGACACATGGACTGAACGACGCGATGGACTGCATGATGACGTTCACCATGTCCTCGTTCAAGATAGTGAAACGTTCATCGCGTCGTGTGGCGGCGGACTATACCGCACGCATGACGCTGGCCGGTCGTGGACACGCCTCGACGTCGATGTGGATCATACCTATTTCCGAGAGTCGTTTGCCACTGGTGGACGATTATACGCGGCAGCGGCGCGTTCGTCGCCACCATCGTGGGGTGGCGAACACGGTCCGGACGCAGCGCTATTCGAGTCACCCGATGGTGGAAACACACTCGAATCCGTGTCATATCCTGGACAGCCGGAGGAATTCATCCTTGCATGGACGGTAAGTGATGACGCCGGTGACGTCTTTGCGGGGACACGCGGTGGTCATGTACTTTGCCGCGTAGACGGCGAGTGGGCGAAGAGTGGGAGCGTTCCATCGGGTATCCACTCACTTTGTATGGTGTAAGCCATCGTATGCTCTCTAGTGGAGAATAAAAACTAAATCGCCATTTATGTTGGTAGATTATCCGGAACAAAACACTACCAGATCTACAGCTCTTTTTTACATCTCAACAACGGTCCCAGTTACTCTGGTTGATTCATAACTCGAACATTCGTGGCTGTGGTCTGTGATTCGTTCGTATCCCTGTGTCTCGTAAAATGGACCCGCATTCAGGGACGCCCAGAGACCATGGTTGAACGTCGTGCGTTCGTGCATGCTGCTCTACGGCTGTGTAGATGCGTGCCCCGATTCCTTGTCGTGCGACTGCTTGGTGTACGTAGACGGCCGTCACCTCCGCATCAATGGCAGCTTCGTACTCATCAGGAGGCGCGATCTTTACCATCCCGAATCCGACAATCGTACCATCGCGCTCGGCAACAATTGCTTCCACTTCTCCTGCTTTGACCGGTGCCGTGTAATCAGCAGACTTACAGCGATTGCCCATGCATCGACTTGCTCTGGCTTGTGCGCTTCTTGTCCGAGTCCTCTGATCGATTCCTGATGGACTTCTCGAATGGAATCTGTATCCAAGAGTGTTGCCTCACGTATGGTACTAGATGTGAGCTGGATAGGACATATAGAGAGGTTATGACAGTTGTATCAGTGAGTTTGGTACTAAGCCCACTCGAGTACAGGGTCTCAGTCAAGGAGATCTCGTAGATCGTTACTGATGCGCGTTATCACGGCTGGCTCAGGCTCAGCAGGGATGTCCAAGTTGGAAGCCGTTCATGATGCGGGTCATTGCTAACGCCTCGTAGAGTGGTTCTGAAGTCGAGAGCACGTCAACGCGGTCCGATGTCACTGTTCGATAGCCGTCCAACATCGCCTCACGAACCAAGGAGCGTCGATCCGAGGCGTCAGGAAGGCCTGCTAAGAACGCCCCGCTGAAGAGATGGACAGTCAAATTTCGCTGGCACAGTCAGTATATGGGGGTATTAGTGAGTGTTCCACTACTGGTAGCGAGACTACGTGAGGAAGTTTACACTCACCCATCTCACTCCTCCTCACGGAGGGGAATAAATCAGATGACTGTCGGGACTGACGTTACTCGGCCGCTCTAAAGTGAGCGTTGAGGTGTTCAGCCCACGCCTCGTTGGCGTCACGCGTCCGCCCTGCGATATGGGGGGTGTGAACGACGTTGTGTCGGTTGAGCAGCGGGTCATCGAGCGGCAGGGGCTCCTCATCCCAGACGTCCGCGGCTAGAGCGATCTCGTTGGCGAGGACGCGCTCACGGACGGCGTCCATGTCGACCACGCCCGCGCGGGTGATCAGGACCACGATACACCCGTCCGGCAGCGCATGGATATGATCGTCCGTGATCAGTCCCTCGGTGGCGTCGGTTAGGGGTACCGTCGGCGCGAACACCTCGGCGTCCTCGACAAGCGCCTCTAGCGACCACACTCGATCGGCGCCCGATCGGTGGAAGCACGGCTCGTCGGCGTAGGGGTCGTAGGCCACGACGTCCGCACCCAACGAGCCGACGGCGTCGGCGTACGTACTGCCGATGTTGCCGACGCCAGCTACCCGCACACGTGTGCCGGCGACGGTGCCGTTCGTGAAGTTCGGGTCGTCGGCGAACTGGTGGCCGTTCGCGCCCGGCACCTCGTTATCCAGCTTATCAAGATCCCGCGGATCGTGGCTCTCAATCATCCCGGTGTGCTTCTGGGGGATTTGCCGGAGAGCATCGATTGTCAGACCGAGGCCGAACTCGGCGACCGACTGCGCCCAGAACCCTTCGTTGGTGTGGTCGTGGACGGCGACGTCGCGCTCGTCGAGGCGCTCGTGGGCGGCAGCATCGACCGCGTACATCGAGTCAGTCATCACGAACGCCGATTCGAGGGCCGTCAGCCGGTCGGCACACTCGTCAGTGACCGGAACGCCGAGCGCGGCGAGTTCGGTTACTTCGCTCGGATTGTCCAGTGCGTCGAGGAGCCGATCCGGCATCTCGTTGAGACGCCGAAACTCGACGGAGCCGTGTTCGGCCCACAGTTCCCGAAGGTGGTCGGCCGCGAGCGGCCAGACATCCTCGAACAGCGGGCCGACGACGATCACCTGGGTCATTGCTGGTCACCTCCGTCTTCGAAGAGGAACTGCATGGTCCCGAGCATGTCCACGGGCATCCGCGTGGGGAACGACTGGTAGGCCGGTACCTCAGCGGTGATCCAGCCGTCGTAGCCGATTGCGTCGACGGCATCAAGCACGCGTTCCCAGTTCACGTCGCCTTGGGGCGGGTACGTCACGCAGTGGGCGTCCGTGAGCCAGTCTTTGACGTGGATCTTCGAAATGCGGCCGTCGAGCACATGCAGCCACCGGCTCGGCAGTCCCGAGCGGAGCGCGTTCACGACATCGAAGTACGCCCCGATGGGGTCGGCGTCCTCGACGTCGTCGAGAAACGCTGCGAACTCGTCGGGCGAGGGCAGGAAGTTGTTTTGAACGTTCTCGATCGACACGCGGACATCGCGCTCGGCAGCGTAGCTCGCGATCTCGCGGACCGCCTCGACGGCGCGTTCGTAGTCGGCGTCGTAGGTTGCACCGTCAGTAATCACGGCAGGGACGATCAGGACGTCTTCAGCGTCCAGCATCGCAGCGGCGTCGATCATGTCGCGACTAATAGTCAGTCCGATCCGACGCAGTTCATCATCACTGCTCGAGAGCGGATACTCCCAGTGGCTAATCGTCGAGACGGCGGGAACGCGTAGGTCGTGTTCCTCGACTATCTCGGCGGCCTCTAGACGTCCTTGTTCGGTCGTCAGGGGGCCTCCACGCTCGACGTTCGGTTCGACGCCATCGTAGCCGATTTCCGCGAGGATCGCGCACGTATGCTCGAACTCGTCGACGGGAAATCCACACTGGTTGAGTCCGTAGCGCATCGTCAGTTCACCCCCAGTCGTCGGGTTGATCGAGCACGATCCGAGTCGCCTCGATGTCTTCCAGCGTCGCGCCTCGGCCGCCGATACCGTACTCCTGGCCGTCGGATTCGAGCACGATCGTCGCCTGGCCCGCGAGCTGGGTCAGCGTCAGCGCCCCGTCGTCGTCGGGCGTGCTCACCGAGATGATCTCCGTGATATCGCCAGACAACGTGATATCCTCGCCCGTCCGGACGTTGAACCCGCGGACGGTAGCTGGGATCGCCGTCCCGTCGTTGACGATCGGCGCGATGTCCTGGACGCACTCGCGGACGTCGACGTACTCTAGCTTGGTACCCTCCCCGATCGAGTCGTACACGGACGGCCAAGTCCCCCAGAGCGCACCCTGGAAGTACCAGTGGAACACGTACGTCAGCGTAAGATCGTCGATGATGATCCCGTACTGGTCGCTCGGGTGGGACTGTGACGAGAAGAACGTGTGAGATCGGTCGATGAGCGCGGTGAACGGGGCAGGGAGCGTCCGGTGTCGAACCTCGGTCGCGACGTCCCCGAACGACATATCATCCACGACGTGAGGATCTTCGAGCCCCGTCACCACACAGAGCTTGACGAACACGCCGCGATCGACGGCGTCTTCGAGCGCCGGTCGGACGGTCTCGAACTGGGAGGGTGAGACTGCGATCTGGATCCGGTTGGTCGCGTCCGCGGCAGCGGCCCGGAACTGTTCGACAACGGAGTCGAACCGCTTGACGATCGAGATTTTGTGCCCCCGTATCTCGGGGCGCTCCCAGCGGTCTTCGATCGCTTCCGCGGTCGTCGCGAGCCTATTCGCGCGCTGCTGTAGGTCCGTCATCACCTCCGTCGGGTCGCGCGGACGGGCCGCCAGCGTGGAGTCTTGCTCGAACGTCTCGACGTAGTCGTCCCGTTCGAGATCCTCGAGAACGTCGTAGATCCGAGACTTCGGGATGCCCGTTTGCTCGGCGATCTTGACGGCCGGCGCGGTACCCCGCTCTAGTACGGCAAGGTACGCGTCGGCCTCGTACTGCGAGAGCCCGGCATCTTGCAACCCGGCTCGCAATTCGTCTTCGTTCATACTCGCCGTTTACCTCCGCCTGGGAGCGTAGGTGCCGTCCCGTTCACGGCCCGCAGGGGTTCGTTTGTAGAATTCACTGTAGTGAATAACTACTAGCAAATACTTATATATTTTCGTTAGGTAGCGCCCGTATGAGCAGTGTCTCCGAGATCCACCTGATTCACTTCTGTCACACCGATATCGGGTACACCCACGATCAACCGACGTTGTGGGACCTGCAGCGACGATTTCTCGATCGAGCGATCGACCTAGCGGAGCGGGACGCCGACGATAACGGATCCTCGGCGTTCCATTGGACCGTGGAGACAACCGCGCCGCTGCTGGCCTGGCTCGAGTCCGCTCCGCCGGAGCGCGTCGAGACGCTACGACGGTTGTCGGTGGCCGGCCGAATCGAGATTACGGCGATGCTTGCGAACATTACCCCGCTGTACGGTCCCGCCGAGACGATCGAGTCGCTTCGTCCCGTCGAACACCTTCGGGATGAGTACGGCCTCGACATCCGGTACGCGATGAACTTCGACGTCAATGGCCAGAACTGGTCCCTCGTTGACGCGCTGCTCGACACCGATATCGAGGGGTTCTGGATGGGGATCAACAATCACTTCGGCGCGGCACCGACCGATCGGCCGACGCTGTTTCGCTGGGAGGGTCCGAGCGGACGGACGATCCCGACGCTGGATGGCTACCACTACTCCGCCGGCTGGAACCTTGGCGTCGGGCGGGACGTCAACGAATTCCGCGAGCACTGGAGGAGTCTTGAGAACCGACTCGATGATGTCGGGTACGATCTCCCGACACTACCCGTACCGACGTACCACCCGTTTGGAGACAACGGGCCGCCGTTCGATCGGTACTGCGAGTTCGTCGAGACGTGGAACGCCCAGCCCGCGGTGTCGAGTGGTGACCTCCCGATGCTACGGTTGTCGACGCCGTCACTCTGGTGGGGGTCGATCGACGAGCGGATCGACGACGCGCCGATCCGGCGCGGCGACTGGACGGACTACTGGAACTTCGGGTGCCTGAGCAGCGCCCGCGAAACCGCGACTAGTCGCGAGAGTCGCCGACGACTCTTGACTGCCGACGCGATGGAGGCGGTACTGGACGCGCTTGGTGACGGCAAGGAAGAGCGACCGCCGGAACGGCGGACTAAACCGGGAACCCGCCGGCGTGCGTGGCGCCGGCTCGCGCTCTACGACGAACACACATGGGGCGCCGACACGTCCATCAGCGTCCCCGAGGGCGACGACACGCGAACGCAGTGGAGCCACAAAGCACACTGCGCCCACGCCGCCAGAACCCACAGCAACGCGCTGCGGCGGGACGCCGTCGCGGAGATCGCGCGACACGTCGTCATGGGCGATGCGAGAGTCCCTGACCGAGAGGGGACGATGGAGGACGAGAAATGAGCGATGATCCGGAGACAGACCTGCTCGTCGTGAACCCGCTGCCGTGGCGTCGAACCCAGTCCGGGCCGGTGCCCCAGCACGTCGTTCGGCCCCGCGGCGTCGACGACGACCCGACCGCAGCGCGGCACTTCCAGGATCGGGATCGCTCGCGATCAACCCCTGCGGCGTTCGACAATGGCGATGAGTCGACCGTCTTCGGGACGAATGGCTACTGGCTCCCCCCGACGGAGCTGCCGGGATTTGGCTACGCCATCGTGAGCGCCGCCGACCTTCGGACGCTCGATGACAGCCGATTCGACAAGCGGCACGTCGTCGGGACCGGCGACTACCGAGTCGAGTTCGACCTGGACCGCGGCGGCGTCGCGAGCTGGTACAACGTCGCCCGGGGTCGCGAATGGGTGGATGGTTCGGACGAAAACCAGTTCGCGGGGGTCGTCCACGAGCGAGTCGCCGACGAAGATCACGACCGACCGCGGCAGTTGCTGTACCGCTACGGCGACGACGTGGACCGGCGTCTCGTCGCGACTGGCGCGTTCGAGCCGTACGACGGCTTCCAGTCGGACTGGTGCGCGCGTCGTCAGCGTCCGACCGACGTGCTCGATCACCGCGTCGCCGAGCTCCCGGGCGGGTACGAGGTCAGCCAGCGGCTCTCGGTGCCGTCGTTGCCCTCGCCCGTCTCGCTGCGAATGGTCCTCGATGAGTCCGGCGCGTCGATGGTCGTCGAGGCCGCCTGGGAGATGGGGCTAAATACCCGCCCGGAGTCGACGTACGTGACGTTCCCGTTCGCGCTCGACGATCCGACGCCGTACGTCGACGTCGGCGGGCAAGCGATGCGCCCGGGGTCCGACCAACTGTTGGGGTCATGTCACGACTACTACACGGCCCAGTCCTGGGCCGGACTCGGTGGCGACGTGCGGAGCGTCACGGTCGGCTGTCCGATCAACCCGCTCTGGCAGTTCGGTGACTTCACCTTCGCGGCCAACCGGTCGACCGTAAACATGGACCGGGCGTCGCTGCTGGGTTGGGTCACGAGCAATTACTGGGACACCAACTTCAGGGCTCGCCAGCCGGGGCTCGTCCGGGCGCGGTACCACGTCCACCTCCACGAGAACCCGTTCGACGAGGCGGTCGCCCACCGCGTCGGACTGACGGCTAAACACCACGAACCGCTGGTACAGACGACCAGTGAAGCGAGATCCCGCGAGCGTGCGGACGCCCCGACCACAGGGAGTTTTCTCGACCTTCCAGGACCGCCGGTGCTGGTCCACCACGTCCGACCGGAGGATGCTGCCCCGATCGGATGCCACGGAAATCGAAACGAGGGCAAGTCTGATCGGATGGCCATCGTGCTCCGTAACGCCAGCGACACGCAGCGACGAGCGACGATCGGCCCCGGTATCCTCTCGATCGATAGCGCCGATGCGGACGGATCGTCCGCAATGGTCGAACTGTCCGACGGCGTCGCCGAACTAACACTCTCCCCGCGGGAGTTACGAACCGTCCGACTGCGCTGTTCGTCCGGCGCCACCCGGTAGCGACCCCGACGGGGCCAAGGAATCGGAGGACAGCACTCCGATCGAGACGCAACCGTCAGTTGACGGTGTTGACGAGCGGGTACGTAACGGTTCTCGTTTCGCTCCAGCTATAGCTCCGCACCGGACAACCCCCTTGGAAAGCGCCGCCAGCACGGCGGTGAGATAGTATAGTTACTCCAGTGAAAATCCAGTAGGAAAGATTTAAGTATTATATTTATCCATAGTGAGATGGATTACCATGACAGATCCGGAGATCGGGCACGAACGGCGGACAGTGCTGAAAGGTATCGGCACGACGATGCTCGCTGGCGGTATCGCGGGCTGTATGGGTGGTGGAGGGGACGGCGGAGGTGACAGCGAGGGAACGACGTACTGGACCACGAACGTCGAACAGGACCGTCAGAAAGTATTGGAGAGCCTGATCGACAGCTACGAATCCGACGGGGACGGCACGATTGACATGGTCCCTGTCGAGGAAGGGGACCTACCGACGCAGATCTCCTCGGCCCGGGCCTCCGGGACGCTTCCGGCCTTCGGTGAGTGGGGACTCGACCCGATGCAGAACCTTGGTAGCGAGGGCCTACTCTCGACGGAATCCGCGGAGGCAGTCGTCGACAGCGTCGGTCGCGACGACTTCTACGAGGGCGCGCTGTCGCTGGCAACGTCCTCGGAGGACGACCTGCTCGCCGTGCCAGCCCACGGCTGGGTGCAGGGGTTCTGGTACCGCCAGAGCGCGTTTGATGACGCCGGACTGTCCGCACCGACGACCTGGGACGCCATCCTCGAGGCCGCCCGGACGCTACACGACCCCGACAACGACCAGTACGGCGTCGTCGTCGGCTCCGACGAGACACCGTTCGCTCGCCAGTGTTTCACTCCCTACGCGCGCTCGAACGGCGCACGGGTGCTGAACGGTGATGGGGAGGTCGTGTTCGACAGCCCAGAGATGGTCGAGGCGCTCGAGTTCTACGGCTCGCTGGCGCAGTACAGTCCGCCGGGTGCCGACACGTTCGACACTGCCAATAACACGTACCTCAACGAGCAATGCCACCTGGTCATGTACTCGTCGTACATCATGGGCGACATCTCCAGCAACGCCGAGGGAATGGCCGGCGACACGTCGTTCGCACCGTACATCGAACGCGATCGGCGCAGCTCGTTCGGGCAGCTCGTGCTGTTCAACGTTCTCGACTCGGCCTCGGATTCGGACCGCGAGACCGCCGAGGCGTTCATCGAACACGTGCTCACCGGCGACCAATACGTCGACTTCCTGCACATGGCGCCCGGTGGGATGAACCCGGTGCTCCAGTCGACGGTCGAGAGCGAAGCCTACCGCGACAATGAAACGCTTCAGGAGTGGGGCCAGGAGACGCTGAGCAACATCTCCGGTGCGTTCGACAACATCGAGCGGTTCGGCTACGTCGACGGTCAAATGATCCCTGTATTCGGGGAGATCACGAGCCGCAACCTCATCGCGCAGGCCGTCAGACGAGTGTCGGAAGGGGAGGATGCCCAGTCGGTCGCCGACGACGTGGCCGGCCAGATGCGCGACGTGGTCAACTGACCTCTCAGGAGTATTTCGCACAATGGCCACACTCACCCGTAGCGGCGATCGGACGATCGAGGAGAAGGAGGCGCTGCTAGGCTACGCGCTGATCGCCCCCGCGCTGCTGTTGATCGGGGCGGTGATCCTCTATCCGGTGTTGTACAACGTCTACTTGAGTTTCACCGTCGTGCCGCTGAGTCCGGACCAGTCGCCCGAGTGGATCGGTCTGGGCCACTACTACAGCCTGTTCGAGAGCAGCCAGTTCTGGTCGGCGCTCCGGACGACGATCGTGTTTACGTTCTTCAGCACGACGCTCGCGACACTGGGCGGTCTCGGGACGGCATTGCTGTTCAACCGCTCGTTTCGCGGTCGACGGTACCTTCGGGGGATGGTCCTGCTGCCGTACGTCGCACCACTGATCTCGGTCGCGTTCGTCTGGCGGTTCATGCTCGACCCGCTGTACGGGATCTTCCCGTACATCGGCAGCGACCTCTTGGGACTGTACAGTGGCAACATCGACCTGCTGAGCAACGGCGACACCGCGATCTGGACGGTAATTCTGATCGACGCCTGGCGGTACTTCCCGTTTGCGTTCCTGATGCTGATCGCGCGGGTCCAGGCGATCCCCGGCGACATGTACGAGGCCGCGAAGATCGACGGCGCCTCGAAGTTCGCGCAGTTCAAGGACATCACGCTACCGGAGCTCAAGTACATCCTGGCGACGGTGTTCCTGCTGCGGTGGATCTGGAACTTCAATAAGTTCGCGGACATCTGGTTGCTGACCCGCCGGGTCGACACGCTGCCGATCTATGCGTACAAAGTAGCGTTCGCAAACTACCAGCACGGACAGGCGGCCGCGATCTCGATGGTGCTATTCCTGGCGCTCATCGTGTTCGTCCTCGCGTACGTCGCCTGGGCGCTGGACTGGTGATACGATGAGCACGAAACAATCCACACACCGATACGTCGTCGACTCATTCAAGACCGCGCTCGGCGTCGGCGAGAACACGCTCGAGACGTCGCTGGCCGAACGCGTCGTGTTCTACGTCGCGCTCGGTCTGACGCTGCTCGTCACGCTGTTTCCGTTCTACTACATGGCCCTGGCGAGCCTGTTGCCCGAGTCGAGCCTGTACACGCTGCCACCGACGCTGCTCCCGCAGGATCTGACGCTTGAGCACTACCGGATCGTGTTCGGGCCGGAGACGTTCCCGTTCCTGACGTACTTCAAGAACAGCTTCGTCATCGCGACGACGACCGCGGGCGCGTCCGTGCTCGTCGCCACGTTCGGGGCGTACAGCTTCTCACGGCTCGACTACAGGGGCCGCGGGATTATCTCCCGGGGCGTGCTGATGGTGTACATGTTCTCGGGGATCCTGCTGGTAGTCCCGATGTTTCAGGTGATCGTCTGGCTCGGATTCGTCGACTCGCTGGCGAGCCTGTTCATCACGTACCTGGTGCAGACGCTCCCGGTGTCGCTGTACATGCTGGGCAACTACTTCCGATCGATCCCCGAGGAGATCGAAGAAGCGGCGATCATGGACGGCTACTCCCGGCTCGAAGTGATCTGGAAGATCACGCTCCCGCTGTCGGCGCCCGCGATCGTGGCCGTGTTCTTCTTCACGTTCATGATCGCGTGGAACGAGTACCTGTTCGCCAGCATCTTCCTCCAGTCCCAGGGCGTGTACACGCTGCCGATCGGTATCGAGGCACTGGCCTCGAGCTTCCGGCAGGTCTGGGGCCAGATCATGGCGGCGTCGCTGCTGACCAGCATCCCGCTGATCGTGATGTTCACCTACCTGGAGAAGTTCATGGTCGAAGGACTGACCTTCGGGGCGGTGGAGGGGTAACATGGCGGTCGATCACTCCTCCACGACCGACGGTGTCGACGCCGACGCGCTCGGTTCGGACGAGAGTTCATCGATCCGGCTCCGCGGGGTCACCAAGCGGTTCGGCGACCTCGTGGCCGTCGAGGCCCTCGACCTGACGATTCGGGACGGCGAGTTGCTCGTTCTGCTGGGTCCCTCGGGCTGTGGCAAGTCGACGACGCTGCGGATGATCGCCGGGCTAGAGGTGCCCTCCGAGGGGCGTATCGAGATCGGCGACGAGGAAGTCACCGAAACGCTCCCCCAGAAGCGGGATCTCTCGATGGTGTTCCAGAGCTACGCGCTGTACCCTCACAAGACCGTTCGGGGGAACCTGGCGTTCCCGCTCGGGAAGATGGACGTCGAGGAGGACGAGACCGAGGACCGGATCCGCCGCACCGCCGAACTGCTGGAGATCGACGACCTGCTGGACAACAAGCCGGGGCAGCTCAGCGGCGGCCAGCGCCAGCGCGTCGCGCTTGGCAGGACCATCGTCCGCGAACCCAAGGCGTTCCTGATGGACGAGCCCCTCTCGAACCTCGACGCGAAGCTGCGCGTCCAGACTCGATCGGAGCTGCGCAGTCTCCAGCAGCGACTCGGCACGACGACGGTCTACGTCACGCACGACCAGCAAGAGGCGATGAGCCTGGCCGACCGGATCGCGGTGATGAACGACGGCAAACTCCAGCAGGTCGGCACACCGAAGGAGGTCTACGAGAATCCGGTCAACGAGTTCGTCGCCGGCTTCCTCGGAGAGCCGGCGATGAACTTCCTCGACCCCGATCGACTGGCGGAGGACGAGGGCGACGACCGGTTCACGAAGGCGGCAACCGTCGGCGTCCGTCCGGAGGACGTCGTAATCGCTGAAGAGACCGACGAGACGGCCGACGGCGGCCGGACGTACGAACTCGATGGCGAGGTACTCGTCGTCGAGCCGCTGGGCAACGCCTACGAGGTAGAGGTCGACTACGGCGGCGACCGGATCACCGCGCGCCTGCGTGACCGGCCGGAGACGATCAGTCGAAACTCGGCCGTGACGCTTCGGCTGCCGGCCGACGCGATCCACAGGTTCGCTGCCGACGGCGAGGTGATCGACGGGTGATTCCCGACGGCTGCGCGCTAGCGGTTCGCGACGGCGTCGTCTGCGTCGTCGGGGAGGCGGGCGACGTTCGCCCCGATCGGTTGAAAACCGGCCTCTACGCCAACGATACACAATACCTAGAGGAGTTCTCGGTCCGTGTGACCGATCGGGACGCGCCCGAGAGCGGCTGGGACCGGCTCGACCGCCGCGTCGGGAGCGACGGCGTCGCGACCGTACTGGTCGGCGGCGCACCCGGCGAGGGTCGCGGCGACGCCCGACGATTCCTGCTGCAGAAAGCCGTCTCCGTGGACGGAAATGGAGTGATCGTCGAGACGACGCTCCGGAACTACACGTCCGACGAGCGCGCCGTCGACGTCGAACTGACCGCCGCGTCCGCGTTTCGACACGTCTTCGAGTGTCCAGGATACTTCGTCGCGCGCGACCCGGTCGAGCGCGAAGTCACCGCCGCGGACCGCGAGAGCGGCGCAAGGCTGGCGGGGACGTCCCCGGACGGGACGACCCGGAGCGCGACGATCCAACTGGACGGCGCCCGAACGGCGGCGGTCGAGGCGGATTGTGAGATCGCGAAGACGACCGCCGAGCGCACGCTGCAGATCCCGTCGGGCGAAAGCGTGTCCGTCGTCGCGACGGCGAAGCTTCGACCGACTCGGGAGCGGGTAGATCTGGAGTTCGACCCCTCGGTGTCGATGGCGTCGGTCCCGAACCTGTTCGCGGCCGCCGAGGACACACTTCGAGCGCTGATGCTCCCCGAGGGCGTTCCCGGGGCCGGCGCGCCGCGCTTCGTCGCGCCGTTCGGACGGGACGCGCTGCTGGTCGGCCTCCAGACGCTGCCGTTCGCGCCCGACCTGACCCGGAGCGCGCTGACGTACTTCGCTGGGCGGCAGGCGTCGACGGCCGACCCCGACACGCTCGCCAAACCCGGCAAGATCCCCCACGAAGGGCGCCGCGGCGACCTGCCGGCGCTCGGCCGGTCGATCCGCTCGCCCTACTACGGCACCGTCGACGCGACGCCGCTGTTCGCGGCGCTCGTCGCCGCCTACGGCGAGTGGGCGGGCGAGCAAGCGATCACCGACGAGCTGTACGCCGCCGCAGTCGACGCCGTCGAGTGGACGATCGCGGTCGGCGACGAGGACGGGGTACTGTGGTACGAACCCCACGATCACGAGCACGGGCTCACCCACCAGGGGTGGAAAGACAGCGCCAGAGCGATCGCCCGACCCGACGGAACCGCGGCGGCGCCGCCGATCGCCCTCGCGGAAGTACAGGGGTACGCCTATCGTGCACTCCGTGGCGTCTCGGAGCTCGCGGCAGGCCGCGGCGACGACGAGTTCGGAGCCCGACTCGACGAGCGGGCGACGAGGCTCCGCGGGGCGTTCGACCGCGAGTTCTGGCTCCCTGACGAGAACTGCTACGCGCTCGCGCTCGACGCCGATGGCACGGTCGATGCCGTCGCGTCGAACCAGGGCCACGCGCTCTGGGGCGGGATCGTCCCGGCGGAGCGCGCCGACAACGTGATCGACAGGCTGCTGCGTCCCGACATGCTGACCGACGCCGGACTCCGCACGTTCTCGGCGTCCCATGACGCGTTCGATCCGCTGTCGTACCACCGCGGTAGCGTCTGGCCCCACGACACCAGCATCGCTGCAATGGGGTGTGCGCGTTACGGCCGCGAGGACGCCGCGAGCGCGCTCGTCGACCGCGGCCTCGACGTGCTGGCGACCGGTGCTACCGATCCCGGCCGGTGGGGATTTCCCGAGCTGCTGGTCGGCCTCGACGGCACTGATGTCGACGCCGGCCGAGTCCAGCACCCCGACTCGTGCGAACCGGCCGCTTGGAGTGCCGGAAGCGCCTTCGGCTTCGCGCAGGCCGCGCTCGGCCTCGACGTGGAGAACGGCACCCCAGTCGCGGACCCGGCAGCATCCCTCGACGGTACGATGGAGGCAACACTGCACTGCCGCGGACGGCGATACACGGTTCGGTATGGCGACGGCTCGGCGGTTGTCGCACCATCGTGCAGTCCGTCGGCGACCGCGACCGATGATCCAGAGCGCGACAGTGACCACCCTGAGGTGACCATCGATGGCTGAACTCACGCTCCAGAATGTTACGAAAGTTTACGACGACGCCGATGGAACCGAGACCGCGGTTGACGAGGCATCCCTAACGGTCAGGAACGGCGAATTTCTCGTCCTCGTCGGCCCCTCGGGCTGTGGCAAGTCGACGACGCTGCGGATGATCGCCGGGCTGGAGACGGTGACCGACGGCGAGATCGAGATCGGAGATCGAGCGGTCCACCACCTCGCGCCCAGCGAGCGGGACGTCGCGATGGTGTTCCAGAGCTACGCGCTGTATAAGCGCATGACTGCACGCGAGAACATGGGCTACGGGCTCAAACATTCGACCGATATGTCGAGCGATGAGCGCGACCGACGAGTCCGCGAGAGCGCGGAGCTGCTCGGAATCGAGGAACTGCTCGACGACAAGCCCGCGGAGATGAGCGGCGGGCAGAAACAACGCGTCGCGCTCGGGCGGGCGATCGTCCGTGACCCGGACGTGTTCCTGCTCGACGAGCCACTGAGCAACCTCGATGCGAAGCTCCGATCGCACATGCGGACCGAACTCCAGCGTATCCAGGAGGATCTAGGCGTGACCGCCGTGTACGTCACGCACGACCAGACCGAGGCGATGACGATGGCCGATCGGATCGCGATCATGGATGACGGCGTCGTCCAGCAGGTCGATCCACCGGAGGTCGCTTACGACCACCCGAACAACGAGTTCGTTGGGGCGTTCCTCGGCAGTCCGTCGATGAACGTCCTTGACGCCGTCGCCCGCGAGGATGGTGACGCCTACGCGATCGACGTTGACGGCACGACGCTCGGCCGAATCCCGCGGGACGCTGTCGACGACGACCTCGATGGCGAGGCGGTTCGCTTCGGCGTACGGCCGGAGGACCTCCGTCTCGACGATCCGTCGGCCAGAGCATCGGAATCGTGCCAGTTCCGGGCCGCCGTCACGGTCACCGAGTACCAGGGCAACGACAACTTCGTTTATCTCGACGTCGCCGGGCGATCGCTCACGGCGCGCGTGCCGCCACGCGTATATCCCGATCCCGGCGACGAGTTGCCCGTTGGCGTCGCTGCGGAGGACGTTTTCCTGTTCGACCCCGACACGACGGCGTCGATCAAAACTCGCGGCGTCAGCGGCGAATGCACCGATACACAACCGATCACTCACGGCTAACTCCCCCGCTTTCCCCTACTGATGACTCACTCTCAACAGACGACAACGAGCATCGTCCCACAGCACGTTGACGCGCCGATCGACGATCCGGCCTTCCACCTCGACGTGCTGGCGGAACTCAGCTACGACGCCGACGTCGACGGCGCGGTACCACTAGCCAGTAACCCTGACAACCGGTACCCCTACGTCTACCCCCGCGACGTCGCCTCGATCACCCGGGCCTGGCTTACAGCGCTCCGCTGCGGCGTCCGACCGGACGAGTGTCGGGACCGGATCGTCGAGGTGGCCCGCTTTCTGATCGCCGCGCAGGACAACGGCTGGTGGTATCAGCGGTACGGACTCGATGGAGAGGACCAATCGATCTATCAGCAAGAAGACAACGTCGCTCACGGGATCAGGATCCTCTCGCACGCGGTACTCGCGCTCGACGAGTCCGACGATCTCGAATCGGCGGAGACGGCATTCCTGATGGATGTCGTCGACTGTATCGAGGCGGCGGTAACGGTCATCCGATCGGAACTGTACGACGCCAACGCCCACCTGATCGAGAGCACGACGAGCATCCACGAGGGTGCGATCGAGTCCGGCTACACGCTATGGGTTAACTGCGCGTTTCTCGCCGCGCTGACACAGACGGCTGACGCGCTCGACCGGATAGAGGCTGGCGACCGACCCAACGACGAGCCGATCGTTGTCGATGATGCTATCCAGCAGGTCGACGAACTGCGCTCGCTGTTGAAGCCGGGTGTCGAACGCTGTTTTGCCGTCGACGGAACGACCGTCCCGCGTCGGTACACTCTCGAGGGCGAACGCGACGATCGTCCGGACATTACGTTGCTGGCTCCGGCCTACTTCGAACTCGACGACGTGTTTGGCGATCATGCCGTACGCGCCGCCGAGCGGGCGACGGCGAGCCTCGAGGACCCGCGGCTGGGTGGCCTCCAACGGTTCTGGGGCTTCCACCGCGACCACGACGTCCACCAGCATGGTGGCAATGGCCCCTGGATGCAGTACACGGCCTGGCACGCGCAGTTCCGCTACGACCTCGGCGAGCGGGAACGCGGCGACGAGGTACTCTCGACGGTCACCGGCCACGCCGACGCGGACGGCCACATTCCGGAACACCTCTCGACGCGCGACCGGTTCGAGCAGTTCATCGAGAAGGAGTGGAATACCGGCGTCGATTTCGAGAAGGAGTTCGACGCCGACGTGCTCCGAGACGTCCCGTTCGACCGGATCGCCGAGGAACTCGGTCACATGCGCCGGGCCTACGACGAGATGGCGACCGCGCTCGAGGACCGAGAGGTGATCGCCTTTGCGGCGCCGCTCGCGTGGTGCCATGCGGAGTTCCTAACCGCTCTGCTGAAGCGCGACGAGTGCGCTTAAGCAGGGGGTTCGATATGCGCGTTCGACAATGAGCATGTACTCGGATCTCTCCGCACTGGCAATCGCGACTGGCGCGCCACAAGGGCAGTAGATCATCGACGAGCACGACACACGAATCAGGTTTCTCTTATTTACGGGTGATTAATGGGAGTGATAATTTTCTTCTGGCGTTCTTGATCCTATTTTTATTAGTGGAAACTGTGGATCTGACAAGTGACGGATACTCTTGACCTCTCTCAAACAGGTCAAGATACCCGTCTAGAGGAGCGAAGAGTCGTTATCGAGGATTACGAGGCCTTTCCGTGTTTGTGCATCCGTGAGCAGGTGATCACCTGCAATGTCAACGATCCCCCGGACGACCTGAATACGTTCTATTATGCACTAGAGTCTGAACTCTCACAGTGGGAACGAGCGGTTGAGAATCAAAAACGTGCCCAACAGTACACTCAAGCCGGAGAGAAACGACAACGTGCAGTTGAGGAACTATGTTGGGACGACAAAGCGGGTTTTTACTTCGATTACTGCTGGTCTGAGGGTCAACGGACCAAGACATGGTCGCTTGCAGCAGTTGCGCCGCTGTTTTGCGGGATGGCAACGGAAGACCAAGCAGCTGCGATCGCAACCCGTCTTGAAGAACGCTTTTTGCACCCCGGCGGGTTGGCAACGACGCTGGCGGAGTCAGGCGAACAGTGGGATTACCCGAATGGGTGGGTCCCACTTCACTGGATGGCAGTCGTCGGTCTCTATCGGTATGGCCATGACCGACTCGCAGAGATAATTGCGGGCCGGTAGCTTGATCTCAACCGCGCAACGGTGTGTTGGTCATATCTATAAAAATTAATCATGTACAAACGCATGGATTACGTATGGAAAAACACATCCTTGTGCCGATGACCCATGCCGAGGAATCGGATAAAGCATTAGAGTATGCGATCACGAATTTCCCGGATGCAGAATTCACAGTTATTCACGTGATCAATCCGGGATATCAATACGGAGTAGAGGGGTATGTCGGCTACGAGCAGATCATGGAGCAAGAACGCCGAAAAGCTAACGAGCTCTTTGGGAAAGCAACGGAAATCGCAGCGAGTCACGGAGTAACGATTACAACCGAGCAACTAACGGGGCATACGCCAACAACTATTCTACAATATGCAGACGAACAGCAGGCTGACCAGATCGTGCTTGGGAGTCGCGGTAGAGGTGGCATTTCGCGACTGCTGTTGGGGAGCGTTGCTGAGGCTGTTACGCGGCGGTCATCGATTCCGGTAACGATCGTCCGGTGACAGTGGAATGTTGGCTCCGTTCTCAAGGACGGTTTCGAACCGTGGGCAACATCGAGACGGCATCAAAAGCCATCCCTGTTACGCGCCCGTGTAGGGTTTCACGACGACCGTCTCGGACATGGTGTGGTCATCGTCCCCGATTCCGGGGACAAGGTGGCCGTTGGCCCGTCCCAGCAACGAGCAGCCGCGTGGTCCCACCGCGAACAGTGCGACTGGACCGCGTTCGATCCTTCTGCCTTGCCGAGACTTGCTCGGCTTGATTCCGGTTGAGTCCGTTGGGAACGAGCGTCCGCAGACGCACGACGACACAGAGTGTGTCAGCGGTCATGCTCTCGTCTCGTTTGGCAGGCGTTTCTGACAGCGGTAGCTGTCCTCGGATTGGGTAACGAGATCCGCCGCTATGAGAGTGTTCAGGACGGGATACAGCGTCAGTTTCTCGAGGCCAAGTACTGCGTGGAGTTCGTCAATCGTTGCCGACTCGCTGGTCCACAAGTACAGGTACACGAGCTTAGAGGTACTTGAGTCCAGACGAGGTGGTATCGGTTCGACAGTCGCTACTGACTGTTTGAGAGTGGGCTGTTGGGAGTTCATGGCGTTGGAATTTGGGTAGGAGACGTGTGGGATGGTTTGATGGGGCTGGGTACTACTCTTGTCTCAACTATGTTCTCAAGCGACGACCACTTAGCCTCTTATAATATTCAACACGAGGGGGATAGAGCAGTTGGCTCCGCTCCGGAGATATCAATAGCATCTAGAAGACAGCTCAGGTCCCCTCTCATTACGGCGTGGTAGATCGGGGAGCGAGTTCGCGAATAAGACTGTTCAGCTAGTAGTTTCCTGGGAGATGAGGAGGAATTAGTAGTTAGGTCGACGAAGCATGATGGATGGTCGTGTATGACTCGTTTCGACTCACGGATCGTCGACCGCCGGTGGTGCCCGCGCGACTGATCTCATCCTCTCCGTCGACCGATCAGCGATACGCGACGGGAAACTGGATGAACTCAAGGCGGCCATGTCGGGGCTGACCGACTTCGTCGAAGCCAACGAGTCAGACATCCTCTCGTACGAAGTCTACTTCAGCGGTGACGGGGACCGAATGACAGTCGTCCACATGCACTCCGATCCAGCGACGCTTGAATATCACGTGGACGCTGCCGGTCCAAAATTCTCCCCGGTTGGTGAACTCCTTGAGCTTGAGGCGATCGATGTGTACGGCGACCCTGGTGAGGACCTCCTCCAACGGTTGCGCGAAAAGGCATCGACGTTGGGGACTGGGCGTGTCTCGATACACGACTTGCACGAGGGATTCGACCGCATCACGACAGGCTGAGTTCGGAGCGGGAGTATTCAGCAGCCGACGAAACAACCGATCTGCAGGCGATCAAATACGCGAGTTACTGTGCAACGCTGACAGCAGAAGACGTCCACCAGGAGTATCGGCAGTTCTGCAATTCACGTCGTGAAGAAAGCGTTCTGTGGGGGCATCGTGTGGGCGTACCCGTCGACGAACGCTGGTGGCTCGTCCGAGTTTCTCTGACGATCGCGGCGAGATGGGATCTGGGGCCGATTCTACTTCCTCACTCCCCTGCAATCAGACCGTTTTCTGAACCCTTCGTACGATCGTGCTATTTCCTCCCATTCTTTATTAGTCTGCACACACAACTGTGTATTGGAATGGCGACCAAAACGATCTCGCTTGACGAGGAGGCCTACGAACGGCTCAAAGCCCGCAAACGGGAGGGAGAATCCTTCTCGGAGGTCGTCAAACGAATCGCAGGCGAACGGTCTTGGGCCGAGGTCGCAGGCATCCTCTCTGAGGACGAGGCGGACGACCTCGAAGCAATCATCGAGGATGGACGGGAACGCTCCCGCGACCGCCGTAACCGCCTCGCTGACGACCTTCGGGGCAAGGAATGATCGAGGACACCTCGTTTATCATCGATATCCTTCATGATGACTCCGAGGCCGTCCGATTTCTCGATATCATCGAGTCCGAACACCGACCAGAACGCCTTGCCAGCATTACCGTACTCGAACTTTACGAGGCCGTCCCGCAGTTGGATGCCCCGAAAGAGCGCCGCCAGAAGATACTCGCTGTCCTCGACTCCCGCCACGCCATCCCCGGTGACGCAAAGGTAATGCGAAAGGCTGGGAAACTCTCAGGCGAACTTATCACATCCGGACAAGAAATCGACCGCGAAGACTGCATCATCGCCGCTACCGCTCTTCTCCACGACGAGCCCATTGTCACCCGGAACGTTGACCACTTCGAACGCATCGATGGTCTCGACGTACGAACATACTGATCTCTAGTGAGTACCCCGTGAAGTCACCACCGTATAAGGGTTCTAACGGTGAGTATTAGAACCCGATTGCCTGACCGTCTCGCCGGAGTTCGAGCCGCCAATCAAGGTCCCGTCTTCGGTGTGGTAGATAAGTCGTCCGCCACCGTAGTGGCCGGCATTGGGAACGAAGTACTCCTTTTCGGGGAGTCTAGTTGCGATCGACACCAACGTCGCAACTATGTGTTGAACCGATCTGGCCTCAAGTATCCCACTGCTCTTGTGCACGGTCTGGGCGTTGGCGCTGGTAGATCTCGTCGCGAACGTCTTGGAACGTGTTGATGAGTTCGGCGACAGCGTGGGTGATCGTCTCGAAGTAGTCTTCGCCGAGTTCTGCAGTTGCATCACTTGGATCGCCCCAGACGCCAGTTTCACTAATCCGGTAGTACGCGCCCTTGCCAATGAGTAAATGATCCAATAGTGCTGCAGGGTTCTCGATGTCCATCGGCAGATCAGGAGCGTCAAAGGCCGTATTTTCGAGATCGACAAGGTCCTCATCAATAGCCAGTACCGCCGCCGTTTCCCCGATATTCGCGTGCCAGCCGGCATCGAATGATAGGTACTCTTCCATGTCTTCACTACTTAACGCATCCCAATAGGGGAATGCATACACGTAGTTCTCTTCGGGCAAGTCGTGTGACGCCTGATTGGCCCCGACTTTTGCTGCCCAGTCATTAGTGAGGTGGCCGGACAGAAACACGATATCAGTGAATCCGGCTTCGGCCAACGAATATGCGATATCGTGTACTACCGTTGCTAGGGTTCTGTACGTGAGGTATGTGATGCCCGCGTATCCGGCGTGCATGTCCGATGCGCCATAGTTTATCGGTGGACCGACAAGCGCGTCAACGTCCTCTGCAATGCGTTCGCAGATTTCCGTTGGAATGAAAGCATCAGTCCCCATCGCAAGGTGCTCGCCGTGCTGTTCGGTTGTTCCGACTGGAATCAACGCCGTTGGTGTCTCTGCGCGGTCTAAGTACGATTCGACCTCGGGATGTCTCATCTCATCAAGTCTGTGAGTGTCCGGCATGGTGTCGTGTAGGCCAAGCTATTCGATAAATCATTCCTCCAATCCCATTTTACTGAATCCGCTTACGACCGCCGTCCGGCAGCTAACTAATCTATATGGGGTATATGGTTACCGGGCGTCCGCAGTTCCTGGCCATCTACGTGCTCGAACTCGTGCTACTCGTCACACTCCGGGTTCTCAAACACGACGATTTCGTACCCAGTTGAGATTTCGATCCACCCGGTATCGAACGTCCAGTGGTGCAATCGACACAGTGCGATTCCAGTCCGGATATCGTCACGACCGTTCTTACTGCGTGGATAGATATGCGCAGCTTCAACCACCGGTGTTCCAGCGGGTGGGCGACGGTTCGCACCACAGACAGCATAGGTTCCGTCGTAGGTCTCGAGGACGGGTTTACGAAAAGCTCGGTCGCGTGTTCGTCGGCGGGCCGTCGTACATTCGGTTCTGTCCTCGGTGAGCTGTGGCTCAGATTCGAGAACGGATTGTTCGCGCTAACCCAAATGCGGGTATATCACATACGTACTCCTACTGAGTGTCTCTTCACCTCAGATGAAACAGGACAGTTCGTCGTGATCGAACTGAAACGAGATCGGGCTGATGAGACCACTGATATCACGCCGGAACGATAGATACCCAATAAATAGGATAGGAAATATCATATATCTATAGTTATTTATAATAATATGGGATTAATATATTTGATGGATGCGTAGTACTCAAGAAGGGCATCAACGACCCCCTAGACAATATCATCAACTATGAAACGAAGATCATTCTTGAAGACAACAGCAGCATCGTTCGGGCTGGCGACCGTTGGGACGGCAAGCGCCAAACCGGACCGAGATAACTATCGACCAGGTGGGCCAAAGCTCGGCAGTTCAAAATCGATCAATCTGAATGCGTTCCACACGAATGAGGAACTCACGAGAGAACTCGAAGCCATAGATCGAAAAAGCAATCGTGTCTCACTAGAAGAGATCGGCCGCTCGGCCGGACGCAATGATCCGATCTGGGAAGTTCAGGTTGGTAACGGCGATACGGAGGTCCATCTCATCACACAGATCCACGGAGACGAGGCGATTGGAACTGAGGTAGCGCTCAAAGTAATCAAGAGCCTCGGTATGAGCAACTCACGGCAGGTCAATCACATCCTTGATAACCTTTCGTTCACCATTATTCCGCGGGTCAATCCCGACGGTGCGATGTACCACTATGACTTCGACGGTGATGGTGATGCCGAGTGGGTTGGCCGTCGTCAGAATACTCAGTCTTGGACGGAGGGTGAGTCACAGTATCGGCCATATTACTACTCTACCTCTCCCGGTGGCGATCCAGGCTACGACATGAACCGTGATTTCAACATCCAGCCACCATCAGAATTCAACCCACGGACGGACGCTGAAGAGGAGTGGTGGTCCGATGAGCAATATCTGGATATGCCGTATGAGGGACATACGCTCTTCAGGAGTGGCCTGCGGTTGGCGCCTGAAGTCAGAGCCGTCACGGAATCGTTTATCGACGCCGATCCCGATTACGCGATTACGCATCACCACAAGGGCGGGAACCTTTATCCAGACTCTGGTGATGAGAACAAGCCTGCTAAACAGACCCTCATGAGCGTGATGGCAGCCTACGGTGAGGATTATCTCGATCGCTCACCGTTCTATCCCGCAACTCATGAGCCCGTCACCGATGCTGTCAACCCATTTCTTGATTATGAAACGAGCACACGCTCAATCAAGTTGAACTCGCTGGTGATCGACGCACTGGCCCAGCGGGGTAACAGTATCTTCGACAGCATCACCCGATATGGCTACTACCCACTATGGGGATCGTACCTCGACAGTTTGAGTCCTAATATCGCCAACGATGCCAATAGCGTCGCGGGAATGCTCTACGAAGTCGCCTATCAGACCGATGATCTCGGTCAGAAAGGCCTTGGTCGGCAGATGGAACTCACGAAAGTCGGGTTTCTCGAGTCGTTCGACGCACTCGCCGACGACCCCGAACTGGCTGATTACAGCGTTGAGACGTACTTTGACACCCCATTGTACGGCGAGGGGATTCAATCACGATGACACGGACACATCTTCACCGTCGACACGTACTGAAATCAGTAGGTGTATCGCTCGGTGCTCTCACACTGGGATCGTCGCTCGCAGCAGGTGAATCGACCCAACGGTTTATCGTCGATAGCACAAGCCTTCGAAACGAAGATGATGTCGAGATCATCCACGATCTGAGTCCCGTTGACCTTCTTGTGGTGCAGGCAACCGAAGAGCAGCTCAGTGGTTCGCGAGCCGAGTTCGCACCGGATATGCGTATGGCACGCGACCCATACGAACCGGTACGTCAGGAGACGATTGACTACCCCGAGGAAGGTGATGACCTGTACCAGTATCAGTGGGATAAGCAGGACCAAGGGATTCCCGAGGTTCACGACATCACCAGGGGAGAAGGGACTCGAGTCGCGATCATCGATTCCGGTATCGCGGCTGGTCATCCCGATCTCGATGGACAAGTCGACCTCGATCTCTCGAAAAGCTTTGCTACCGACGAGTACGGGATCGGAGAGCCCTACGGAGGGGCACACGGCACACACGTTGCGGGTATCGTTGCCGCCAATGATCGAACGGAAGGTGGTGTTATCGGCTCCGCGCCCGGAACTGACCTCGTTGATCTGCGTGTCTTCGATGCAACACTCAATAGCCGCGGTCAGGAGGATCTCCCTCCCGAGTACTGGGGTGAGACATGGATGGGGTCGGTTATTGCGGCTCTCGTCTACGCTGCCGAGATCGGCTGTGACGCTGTGAATCTTAGCCTCGGTTGGACGTGGAACATGCGCGAGGAGGGCTGGAGCAAATTCTGGGGGAAAGTCCATCAACGCGTCGGGAACTATGCACGACGACGAGGAACTCTCCATACGCATGCGAGTGGCAACTGGGGTGAGAGCCTCCAGTTTAACTGAGACGAGACGGACTCGTCCCAAACTGCTGGTGGAATCACAACCAGCGCTACGGGTCTACTTGGATTCGATCCTGCTACTGGCGAGTATGAGGAACCGCCCCACTCACCGGCGACCTATACGACACATGGCGTTGGTGCGGTTGACATCGCTGCACCAGGTGGAAAAGGTGGTGAGTTCACGTACGATAATATCGTGAACACAGTCGCGTATCCACAGTTCGCTGAGGATGGTACGTATCTCGGTGCTGAGTACGGATATGACTGGTTTGCAGGGACCTCGATGGCTGCACCTCAAGTAGCGGGGGCAGCTGCCCTCGTAAAGGGCCACAATCAGCGCTACAACAGTAATCAGGTCAGAAATTCGCTTCTGAAGACTGCTGTAATTCCAGACGGGTACGAAAAGAAATACTACGGGCGAGGTGGCTATCTCGATACCTTGACAGCACTACGGGAGTAGATAATTTCAATCTGTTACCTAGACGGCCTGCAGGCAACGCTCTGCTGCATCATCCTCTCTATCAGCACACCCATCTTCTGTAATTCATATTTGAAGATGGGGGTCTTGGGACGGTATATTCGCTTCAGCAGCGTGAACAGTCGTTACCTCCTCGTTGGTATTCTCGTATGTAATCTCGACCATGAGGGAACCAGTCCTTTGAGACAGATCGATCATTCCGTATCCGTGAGTGGCGATCTCCCTTGCAGTGGAAGGCTTGTGCAACATCAGCTGACTCTGGAGACAAAAGTTGCACAAGGCGGCTGGTTATATCTCTGTATAACTTGGAGGGCATTACATTTGATCATATCTCAGGATCGACAGCTACAGTTTCCAAACGAAGGGGAGACTTCTTGTAGTCCGAAGCAGGGGTGAGTGGAATCGCCGATACCGTCCGACTATTTCTCTTGGACCAACCTCGCCTTTAGAGCGATCTTAGCATCTTTTCTGACAGAATGAAAATATATATTGGAGTAGTAACAAACTGTACTACTGCTATGACAACAGTCAATGTCATCGATGGGGTGCGGTATGGCCTCGATTTGATCGTCTATATCTTCGTCATTGGTCTCGCGACTGGATTTGGTCTCCTTATCGGGATTGCCATCGGCGGCGTCGATAATATTGTTTTTTCACTGGTTGGCGCACTCCTCGCTCTTGGGAGTTTTCTCGCCTTTTACGCGGGGATGATGGGGATTCTCTACAAGGTGATCGCAGATGGCGTGACCGTCGGTATGAACGCTGCAAACGAATCCTCCGAGACACGAACGCCTCGTCCCAAGTAGCTCTCTACGGTGTCCTATTTTCAGCGATCGCTCTGGGAACACGCCATCGAAGAATCCATGTCCACCAGATCTGGCGCTCGATCGCTTCGTGGCTCATTCTTCTAATGGAGACGATGCGTGTTGGGCTGATCGCCGTCGTCTAGAGGTACCCTATGAGGAGACCGTCGTCGTTGACGGCCCACCGAAGCGCCTCGAGAAACGCGACCTCGTTAATGCCGTCTCGCTCGAAAATGACCACCTGCTCCTGATCTGCTCGCCGAGAGATGTCACGGGAGGCAGGTTAGCGCCTCCACTGAGCTAATTGCCTTGAATCGCGTCGATAACGATTGCCGCAGCGATGATCGACTCTTTCGGGACCGTACTCGCGTCGTCGATGGTGATTTCGTAGCGGTCTCGGAGCGATAGTTTGCCACGAATCGTCCCAACGTGCGCACCGTCTGCGTCAGTGATTTCGTATTTGTGCTGAATCAATCCACCGAGTGAAAGCTTGTTCCGGGCGAGTGTTGCGAGTGCGCCACGAGAAGTGATTTTGGCAAGTGGGGCGCCTGTCTCGCTGTCTCGGACGGTCCATGTATCTTGGAGAAGGGAATAGTCGTTATCGAGGATCACGAACTCGTCGCCCGTCCGGGAATCGGTGAGCAGGTAATCACCTGCAACGTCGATGATTCCGCTGGCTTTGACGGTAAAGACGGTCTTGCCGTTGGCATCGACAAACGGGAATTCCTCTTTCATCTTGAGCATCTTCTGTTTGCCTTTCAGAACGGTGGTGCCAGCGGCGTCACGAACGGTGTATTTGTTCCGGAACAGACTTTGTTCGACCGTGTACTGATCATCGGTAAGCTCGATCCCGGTGATGTTGTATCCCTTTGCTGCAGTCATGCTGTGCTACAGACCGTTCGATATCATCATGAATCCACTGGCTATTGCTCACGGCTCTTCAATTCCCAGAGCAGGTCGCGTTTGTGGGGGATTCAATCAACGCTGAGATCGAGGTGACAAGTGTACGACGGTTGCACCCCACGCTTTCCCGTCGCTGGTACGCAGGCAGCGGGAATGAAGACGATCCTGGTGAATCGGTTTAACGTTCCCTCCACTCGACTGATATGGTGGTTGATTCGTATGTGGAATTGGCTACTGAGCTCTCGTAGATCATCTGCGGCTCAGTCCGCTTCTGTATCGAAATCGAACAGGGAAACGGCGCTGCCGATGTCCGCAGCCACGGCAGCTACAGTCATTATTCAGGATCGAACAGGGTCCTGCACTGGTGTTTTATGCGATGCACTCCTCTGAGAGTGTATGTCAACGGATACCGGTCCGATCGACGCCACACTCCTCGATCGGTTGGAGCAGTGCTCTCCATCCGCAGTCGCGGACACGAAACACGAAAGCGTGGAAACGCTGGCCTCCGCAATTACGCCGGTCCATTCCGACTGCACGTTCGCTGGGACGGTCCGAACAGTCGTGCTTGACCCTACAGCACTCTGGGCCCCCGTTCAGACTCTCGATACTGCTCTCGAAGACGAGGTCATCGTGGTCGATACTAATGACGGCGTTGAGGAGGCCGTCTGGGGAGAGTTGCTCTCGACATACGCGAGAGCAACTGGTGTGAGAGGAGTGGTTACGAATGGAGCCGTCAGGGATGTCGCCGGGGTTCGAAATCTCGGCTTTCCCGTCTTCGCACGGACAGTTACGCCTCGCGGGCCGAGCGGACGCAAAGAGGTCGAGCGGAACGTTCAGGTCACGATTGGTGGTGTATCGATCGAGCCAGGAGACGTGCTTGTTGGTGACGAATCCGGAGTGGTTGCAATCGACCGTGACGCCGTTGAGGATGTCACCCCGGCCGCCGAGACCGTCGCTCAGACGGAACGAGACGTAGACCGGTTGATCGATGAGGGGCGATCGCTTGAACGGGCGTTCGAGGACGCGGGGATGTAGTCTATGTTGGCTTTGTTGAAACCCTCAATCAGTGATGGGTTTCAGCGACCGTGCTGCATACAGCGCGCGTATCTTGCACGGCCGATGGTCGCGGATTGGCCGGTAGATACACCCGCGTAGTTTACAGGTGAAGGTGATCCGTTCCGTTGATCTGACTGGTGGTCTCTTCCGCTGCCTGTTTAGGGGTCGATTTGGTCATCGGAGGCTGTAGTCGACGAGGACGGAGCCGTCGTCGAAACGACGTGTCGTGTTGAGCGCGAGGTCGACCCGCGCTGCGTCGGGGAGGGCTCGGGTCCCCCCACCGACGATCGTCGGGACCAAGCGCAGTACATACCGGTCGACTAGACCTGCCCGGATGGCCTCGGCAGCGAGGCCGGCGCCACCGATGGACAGGTCGCGGTCGGCTTGGTCTTTCATGCTATGTACCACTTCGGTGTCGAACGTCTGCTCCAGACGGGTCCGCGGTTCCGGCACGGTGTCCAGGGTGGTCGAGTAGACGACCTTGTCGGTATCCCGCCACGCCTCGGCGAACTCGCGTTGTACCTCGGGTAGGTCGTCGAGGAGAAAGGTGTCCCACACCCGCATCGTCTCATACATGCGACGGCCGCAAAGGAAGGTGCCCACCGATCGTTGGAGGTCGTTGAAGAAGACATGCGCGTCCTCAGATGGCTGTGCCCAGTCGAAGTTGCCGTTCTCGTCGGCGATGTAGCCGTCGAGTGATGCGTTGATGACGTAGACGAGGTTGGCCATGGAAGCCTCTTGATCGTCGCGTCTATTCAATACGGACGGACAGAAGGGCCGGTAACCGATCAGATGGTATGTGTCTACGTTACGCACCTTCTCGAAGGCAGGCACGGCCCCGGATGCAACCGCCGCTGTGTAAACCAGGAGGCTCTGTTGAAATTCTATTATATTAACACTATTTCTACTGAAACAGCCGATAGATAGGTGTGCGTAGTTACCGCCAGGCGGCGACTAACCGGGTTTCGGAACGGGTCGTCGCCCTGATTCCGGCTGGTCCTAATTCCCGGGGATGCCCGGGCTCAAAACGGTGACCGCCAAGAGCGTGGGAGCGACCCGCTAGGCTCCGTCGAGCTCCTCGGCCAACCCGACGATAATGCCTTCGGGGCCGCGCACGAAGCAGAGGCGGTACACGTCTTCGTACTGGGCGACTTCGCCCACGAGTTTGGCTTCGTGGGAACGGAGACGGTCGAGGACTTCGTCGACGTCGTCGACTGTGAACATGATGCGGCGGATCCCCAGGGTGTTCACCGCCGGTTCCTCGGAACCGTCGCGGGTGGCCTCGGGCGTGATGAACTTCGAGAGCTCGACGCGGCTGTGGCCATCGGGGGTCCGCATCATGGCGATGTCGCTCTGGACGTTCTCAAGGCCCACGACGCGATCCGCCCACTCTCCCTCGACGCGCGTCTCGCCCTCCAACTGCATGCCGAGCTCTGTGAAGAACGCCTTCGCAGGTTCGAGGTCCTCGACCACGATGAGGACGTTGTCCATCTGCTTGATCGCCATGGTCCGAATAAACTAGGTGAGTGGTGCGCAAAAAGACGTCGCTGGCGGGGGGTCTCTTCGCGACCTTAGACCGGCCCCATCTGCTAAAATTGTCTCGGTAAGACCTCGCTAACAATACTGATATGACGGTATAGAGGAGATAGGGCGCCCTTGACGTACTTCGGTCGGCAGGAGGTTGTTGGTGAATCATGGGGTGTCCTGCTATGATTCGTTGTAGCTCTCCCCGCTACTCGGCCCTTCAGTATCTGGCAGGCGCTCCTCTCGTGCGTGCGGTATGACGAACCCTACTGAAAGTGGCTACTGCTAGCCGGGAACATCAGCGAACGTAGCGCACAATAACCAATCCTGGAATAGCCTATTCCCGAATAGGCTATTTACAAATAGCCTATTCGGAAGTATTATCCAGCTTCACCGCAGAGGGGGAGACATGAATCGCTTCGTGAACAGGGAGGCAGAGCTCTCACGGCTCGGTGACTGCTACGAGTCGGAAGAAGCTGCGATGGTCGTCATCTTCGGCCGTCGTCGTCTCGGGAAAACTCAGCTCGTTCAGCATTCATTAGCGGAGCGAGACGACGCGGTCGTGTACCAGGCGACGGAAACGACCCCTCAGATTCAGCTGGACGAGTTCATGGATGTCGCGTCCGAGTCCTTCCCGGGTATCACGCAGATCAAGCAAGAGTGGGAAGCGTTGCTCGGGTATCTCGGCGACCAGGACGGAATCGTCGTTCTCGACGAGTTTCCGTACCTTATCGACGCCGACAGTAGCCTTCCGTCGGTCATTCAGCGGCTGTGGGATCATCGTTTCCAGAACACCGGGGGAACGCTGATTCTCATCGGGTCATCGATCAGCATGATGGAGGAGGCGACGCTGCTAGGTAACAGCCCACTGTACGGTCGGTTCACGGAGAAACTCGACCTTCGACCGCTCGACTTCTCCGCCGCCCAAGAGTTCCTCCCGGAGAGTTACACGCCGGAGGCGCGGATCTTTACGTGGGGAGTCTTCGGTGGTGTCCCGTACTACCTCGACGGCATCGAATTAGATCACGATCTCGGAACGATACTCACGGAAGAAGTCCTCTCCCAAAAGGGGTACCTCCACAACGAACCGGAGTACGTCCTCCGAACCGAACTCACGGATCCGAATCGCTACTTTGCGATTCTCACGGCCATCGCGGCGGGCAAGACATCGTCGAATGAAATCGCACAGGTCGTCGGCATCGATGGGAAACAAATCTCGACGTACACACAGAAGTTGGAACGACTTCGACTCATCGAACGTGAGGTCCCGATCACGGAAGAGAAGGCGAAGTCCCGTCGCGGACGCTACCGGATTCTCGACCCGTTGTTCCGGTTCTGGTTCCGCTTCGTCTACGGGAACGAGGATCGGTACGAGCGGTTGGGCGACGACGCCTACGCGGTCGTCATCGAGCCAGAACTCGCGGATTTCGTCAGTCCCGAATTCGAGGGACTTTGTCAGAGTGCGCTCCCTAGACTGTACCCAAACGAGACGTTTCTCGACATCGGACGGTGGTGGTACAAGGAACACGAGGTGGACGTCGTCGGGTTCACGGCGGACGGAACCATGGTCGTCGGCGAATGTAAGTTTACGAACGCACCACTTGACTACGGCGCACTCGCCTCGCTCGAAGAGCACGCGGACAAAATCCGATGGTCACCGAACGCTGGCGGTGACGTCACCATCGAGTACGCGCTGTTCACACGAAACGGTGTGACTCACTCGGTTCAGGAAGCGGTTTCCGAACGTGACGACGTGCAGTTGTTCGGCCTCGACGACGTGACTCGCCATGCCAAATAGAGCCCAATTTCCTCAGTCTACGGTAGAATCATACCAATTGGAGTCGCTGTTGGATTAGAGCTATGGCAAACGCGGGAAAGGAGTTTCCGAAGTCAGTCGATTTTCTACCCGATGATCGGCTGAGTTTCTCGTAAAATCAGGCGCTCAGAAACAAGCCGCGACCTAGCTCACTCCCCGAGCAAGCCATGCAGATTCGCGACGTCTGCTTACCGCCATCTTTCCGAACTAACTATGTGACAACTACAATAGTATGGAACAGAACTGGGATTCCCCAACGGCAGAAAAGAGCGCCGGAGTGTACTTTCTGCCCCCGACATCTACCTTCTAGGTCATCCCAGCGGTACGATCAATGGGACATTCAGGTCCGATCACCCGCCGTATCCATGTCGTCTGCGTCCTCGCGCTCCCAGTACGGCGGCACCCAGATATCGGCGTCGACCATCGCGTCGATCCGCGCCTGGGTCACCTCCTCTGCGTAGGTTTCGTGGTCGACCGGCTGGCTGTCCAACCAGAGGTTCGGCGGGTACAGTTCACGATCATAGATCACCTGACAGAGTTCTGTCCGCAGGTCCTTCAGCCAGTTCGTCAGCGGCGAGCGATACCGGAACTCCCGGAGCCCTTCGACATCGATCGTCGCGGCGACGTACGACGAGCCCGCGCCATACTCGTGTTCTGCCAGAACCGTGCCGTCATGGTCGACGACCATCGAGTCGCCGCCAAAGGTGTCGACGGGCGTGTCGGCATCGGGTGTGAGGTAGTACGTTCCAAGGTTCGGGGCGACGACGTACACCGAGTTATCGAGGGCCCGAGCGCGGTTCTGAATTCGCCAGCCTCCGTTGGCCACGAGCGGTTCTGGACAGGCGATGCGGCAGACGATCTCGGCGCCGTTCATCGCAAGTCCGCGGACATACTCGGGGTAAGCGCCCTCGATAGCGAGTGAGACGCCGATGCGGCCAATATCGGTATCCGCGACCGGGAACAGCGAATCGAGGTCGTCACCGTGGGCATCGACCCAGTCGTCCCAGACATCGTGAGGCGACACCGACCGTTCGACTGGTAACAGCGGCGTGAGCTTCCGATGTTTGAGGACGATCTCCCCGTCCGGATCGATCACGAACGCCGTGTTGAAGAACTTCTCGGGGTACTCAGGGGCCCGTTCTTTGGCCGACGCGACGAGGTAGATTCCGAACTCTTGTGCGTACTCGCCGAGAATGTCGGTTTCTTCGCCGGGAATGTCGATCGCGATCTCCTCGCGGTACTCGGCGTGGTCCATGTCGAACACCTCGTCCGTAAACCCCTGGAGGGCGCCCTCGGGGATGACTGCTAATCGAACCGGGAGTTCGAGACCGCTCAGCCACACCGCAGCCGAGAGGTTCTCGTGGATGTGCTCGAGGTTCTTCCGGATGTCTGCTCGCGTCTCGGCGCCCCAGACGGTCGGCGAGAGACCAACCGCGGCGTACTGTTCAATACGAGACAACCCGTACGTGCTGGCGAATCGACTTATACTCACGCGGTCGTCCGGTACCTGCTATCGGACACACGGTATTTTTGAGGCGCGTCCGAGATTTTCCGTCCGGTAGCACCACGTAGCTAAACTAGTAGCTGCGTAGTTTTCTCGTCTACTTCAGATAAACGATCAACTATAGGAATCCAGAAATGCCTTCTCGAGTTTGACACCGATCGTGAAAAATCCAGGATGCACGAACTGATAGACACGAACTGTCACTGCAGGATTGATACTCATCTGTACGTAGGCTTCCCGCTGACTCAACCCATGTTGGTTAACGAGTTCGTCCATCAGCGCAATGAAACAGTTATTGATAGCGTCTTCTGGTGAGCCAGCGTTTTTCGCTGAGTCTACATGGATAATGCTCTCATCGTTTTCGATTCGGAAGACACCCGGAACCTGCGCGTCTACGATCTGACCCGCAGTACGATTTCCGCGATCGACTTGACTGCAATTCCTGTGTACTCCGAATCACTTTGTGAAGCGTGGACGTCGCCAACGAACAAAAGCCCACCTTCGTTGAACGAATTCAGATATACTGTACTGCCTTCAGCCGCATCGCGAACATCCATGTTGCCGCCCCATGGTCCCTGTGTTGTCACCGTTTCCTGCACCGTTCGACCCGGTGCCGTGGCTATCGTTCCAATATGTGGGTTAAGGTGGCTGTGTTGAATCGCCATACTGCGGCGGAATTCACCGTTTCACAGCACGCTTGATGTTGTAGACGACACACATCAGGGCGACTTCTCGGAACTCACGAAACCAAGAACGCGCTCGCTCGGCTTCGCCGTGCGAGCGCTTGACAGCCGAGTTCACGGTTTCAGTCATAGAGCGCTGATTGTAGCGGTGTTCGTCGATTCTGGCATTGTGAGCGTGGTCGTACGGAGCGAAGATACGGTGCTTGATCAGCGGTCTGATACCGAGTTCACGCAATGCTTCGCGGAGTGACTTCTTGTCATAGCCCTTATCGGCGGCAAGAGACCGCAGATCGCCCGCCGGAATGCGGGCGATCTGCTCGGCGAGGTCTGCGTCGCTTCCTTCCCGAGTTGTTGAGCAGTGAACGTCAAGAACAGCTTGAGACTCTGTATCGACGAGTTTCGTGACCTTCAGCTTCTGAACACGGTAGCTTATTCGCTGGCAGTAGTGACGGCTCGCAGCTGAGCGTTCGTAGAATGTGGCGTCGATAGCGGCGTGTTTCGAGGGATCGTGTAGCTGCGCCGACTGGCGCAGCAACACTCGACAGACGCTCATACTGATCCGGTCGAACGCTTTACACAACGTGGATGGAGAGGGGAGTTCGGCCGCGCTGAGGCCGATCTCCCCGGTTATTTGTGGCATCTCCTTCAGCAGGTCAATAGTCATCCGGTAAGACGTGTCGAGGTAAATCCGCAGACAATGGAGGGAAACAAGCGCACAGTCGGCGAATCCGCCGCCTCCTTCCGGAGCGGCGGATTCGTCTCCATCGCCAGTAACTCTTTGAGAAATCGGGACAATCTCGCCAGTGAAGCGGGAGATTTGCGTCATGGACACTCGCAGTCTCCCGCTTCAACTCCTTTGATTTAGCGACCTATCCCGACGCAGTCTAGTGATTCAACGCAGCCATTCATACCATCGAGCTTATCGAGAACTACCGCTCCACCCAGGAGATCCTTGACTTCTCGGAGCACGGGTTACTCGTTCCGGCGGCGAACCGGGACAACGTCGATGTCGAGGCCATCCAGGATCGAATCGTTTCACTCTCGACCAACACCGAACACGAGAACACCCAGATCGAAGCGATCGCGAGCCCGGAGGAACACGAGTCGGTGGTCGCGAAGATTCAGGATATCGTCGGCAACGACGCCTACCGGGTTGAGGCCGATGACGGGTCGCTTCGGACGCCCGAGTATCGAGACGTCGCAGTTCTCACGCGAACGCGAGAGTTCGGCCGCGACCTGCTGCAGACCGCCGAGGAGTACGGATTGCCGATGGCGTACGAGGGCGGGATCGAGCTGTTCCGCACGCCCCAGGCGAAGTTACTGCTAGCGTGGCTCCGCATCCTCGAATCCGACACCGACCGCGGCTGGTCGGTCGTCCTCGAGCAAGCAGGCTACACACTCGATGAGATCAAGCACGTCCTGGAGACTGAGGCGTATCCCGAGAACATGCGCTCGTTCCGCGAGAAGCTGACAGAACTGGAGACGCTCGGCGGGGTGGCCGAACGCGTTTTCTCGCGGTACGGGTACGATGGTGCTACGGCCGACGTCGTCCTCCACACGATTCAGTCTGTACACACCGCGACGACACTGACTCGGGGAGACCTTATCCGGTTCATCGAGCGCGGCATCGAAGCGGGCAGTACCCACGATGTTCACGCGAATGCCGGTGCGAACTCAGTGACGGTCCAGACGATTCACGCAGCGAAGGGGCTCGAACATCCGATCGTCGTGCTCGCGAACATGAGCAGTGGGCGATTCCCGCCATCGGGCGGCGGGAATGGAACGATCACGTTTCAGGATCCGGCCGAACTCCGACAGCGGAAACGCTACGCCGAGGCTGACGGCCTCCCCCACGTGTACGATAACTGGCGGACTGACGTCCTCCGCCGGTGTTTGCCCAGGGAGTACGACGAGGAGCGCCGACTGCTCTACGTGGCGATTACGCGCGCCGAGAGCCACGTGATCTTCTCGGCCGGGGAGGACCCAAACACGTTCCTCGAAGAACTCCCGGTCGAAATCGAAGCGTGGGACACTGAACCTGATGCGGACACCGTAGACGAAACCGAGCAGACGGAGTTGCTGATCACGGTACCGACACCGGAGGGACCGGTCGGACACTCACCACATTCGCTGATGCGTGAGGATGTTTTCGAGGACGTCGACGATGGTATGGGGAAGGCGTTCGGTACCGACGTCCACGACTTTGCGGAAGCGTACGCGCGCGGCGATGATGTAGAACTGAATCGGGACGACCCCGGATGGGACGACAAACAGCACGTGATGTCGTTTCTCGACGGCCTGTCGGGCGACCTGCTCGTTGAGGAGGACGCCTATCTTCCGCTGGACGTCGACGGGACTCGCGTGATGATCTCCGGGATTATCGATCTCGTTCACGTTCGAGGCGACCGCATCGAAGTGGTCGACTACAAGACCGACCGTGGTCGGCACGCGGAAGCCGAGTATCGAAAACAACTCAGTGTCTACTATCACGTACTTCGGGAGCTGTATCCTGAGCGTGAGATTTCGGCGTCGATTCTCTATACAGTCGACGGAGTTCGCGAAGAGATTGACCCCATCTCACGGGACGACCTAGTCGATGTCGTAAAGTCGGTGTCTGATGTGGAATCGCTCCAAGCTACACCTCCGTTAGGTAGCTCCCGTTAAGTCGAATACTGGGAAGGAATTTCCGACTCATGTCTCTTGATAACAGGCGCCAATCCAGCTTAATCTTAGAGTTAAGATTAATCTCGCTCTTGTCCTGATCACATGCAGCGCCGTTTCAATGAGGGCATATTCAAATCCGTGGGAACTCCGGCTTTTTCTCTCGGACAAGATGACCCTCGATTGGACACGCTGATGCCGAGCAACAGTGACAGACTTATCCTTAAGATTAGAATTAATGTTAAAACAAGTCTTACCGTTGTTCCCACCCCGGTCTCGGCGACCCCGGAAGATCATCTGTAGCGTCGAGTAGCTCTTCCTCAGTCGTCCAGGGATAACATCGCCCGTGGAGTTCGAAGAGACGGAAGTCGTTCAGATGCACCCAGCTGTACGACGGAACCTCGATATCGTGCTCCTCAAGCGTGGTTCTCACCACATCGACCGAGATGTCGATCCCAGCGTCGTCCGCTTGTTCGACGAGGGCCTCGAGTTCTGCAGTCTTTGTCTCGTCATCGATGTCGGTGGCAGCTATGATTTGCGCAGCAGCAGCGACTACGTCACGTTCGTCGGTGAGATGGTCCTCCGTTTCCCACTGGTAGGCACGGGGGAAGGCGTACGCCTTTTCGAAGTACTCGGTTTCGCCCAGTTTGCCGAGTTCGTTGATCTCCCCGCCCGCGTCTTGCTCGAACACGGCAGCCACGTAATCGCAGAGTGTCGCCGTGATATGGAACTTCACCCGGAACTCCGGAAGGCGCGGAAGATCGATGTCTGAGAGGTCTCCGATGAGGAAGGCATACGTTCCGTATCGCCGGTTCAGCCGATCACTGACTGCCCGTACTCGGCGGAGATACGGATCACGGTAGCTCCCGAGGACGAGATACGCGGTTTGATCACGGTCGTAGATTGCTGGTGTCTCACTGTTTGCCCACGAGAGGATTCGAACGGCCTCCGTCGATCCGACGTCGAGCCCGCGTAAGGCCTGCTGCACAGCCTTCATGATCTCGCCCGAGTTCGGGGGAACGGATGGAGCACTCATACGCGGGATCAGTACTGGCTGGGTAAAAGACGTTTCTAACTGACTCAGTACTTCGACGATTCTATTGACTTGTTCAACCCAAACCGTTATGCAGTCGAACCCACTACTCTACAGTATGAGCGACACGGCCCCGGAAGGGTTTGAGGACCCCTTCGCAGAGCAGCAGCGGATGCGTGAGCTGCTCTCCCAGGAGACGCGCCACCTCATCTTGCAGTTGATCCTCGGTCACCCAGCACACCTCGCGTCGTTGGCCGAGCTCGACTACATGATTCCGAAGAACGAGGCGGCCATCCTCGACCAGCTCGAGACACTCCAAGAGGCAGGAATCCTCGATGTCTACGTTCACGAACCCAACGTGTCGACGCGAGACCTCCCGTCAAAGTTCTGGGGACCGACCGAGCGTGGGGTTGAGATCCTCTACGAGCATAATTTCCTGCGGGGCGTCCCGGTTGCACGCGCGGTCTACGAGGAGACGAAAAAATCTGAGCGGGTGCAGCGCCACGAGGACGCACCGCGGCCGACGCTTCCCGCAGCCGTTAGAGAGGCACTCGAATTCGACGAACCGGATATGGAAGAGGCTGAGGTTTCCTAGGGTTCGTCAGGATAATCTCGAGGAGAGCGGTTTCTCGCTGCCTCCAGGTTGGCTGGTACTTCGAACGCCATATCCGTCGCTGCGACTGTCGGAAGCGATGGTTAATGGCTGTGAGCGCCTTTTGATCTGAGCTGGTATTCATGGTGTCTTCCCCGATGAATGTTCTCTCAGAGCTACCATGGTAGCTCTAAGCTACCGCTATCTTGGCGCCTTGTTGTGAGACTACGAAAAGACCGTATTTCCCTTAATTCTAATCTTAATGTTAAATATCGTAGAGGAACTCATAGACACACGTACGGTATTGGGAGTTGGCTCTATTGAAAACATTAATAGCTGACACAAACTCCGTGCGAGACAATGAGGCCGTATTCAGCACTACGAGTCTGTTTATTTTCACCCGCCTCCTGCTGGACCAGCCGTTAGAATGAGAGTGCTTATTGTTCGATTAGTTGCTTTTGTTGTTCGAGAGTTTCTTCGTGGTCTTCGATAGCATCGTCACGAGCCTCCGTATCTCCTGCTTGACGATCTGAGAGTTCTTGTAAGCGGTCTCGTTTTCCGTATAGAACGAGGGTGTCATCCGGTTTCATCTCCATCTCCAATTGCGGCGCACCGATGTACGAACCGTTTCGCATAACGCCAAGAACTAACACCCCTTCCGACGGCAAGTCCAATTCTGCAAGCGTTTTCTCGGCGAGCCAGTCACTCGCTTCGATATCAACTTCTGCCACTCGATATTCGCTTTGCAGCCCAAGCAACTGAGCGTAATCTCTGACCTCCAACTCCGTCGTCCGGCTGAGCGCCCATTCGATAAAGGGAGTGACGATGCGGTTGAACCACCGACTCCGTGCGAAAAGGATGATCACACCAGCGCCACCGAGGATGTATGCCAAGTTCAATAGATGGCCGTCACTCGTTTGTGTGAACGAAAGAATGAGTGACGAAATTGCGCCGAGGAGTCCAATACTGCCGAGCCGAATGAGTGCTTTCACGGTCTTTCGACGGCCAGCTGTCGCGACAGTCTGCTCGGCCTCCTCAGTCGTATATCCTGCTCCGGAAAAGGCCGACGTGGCTTGGAAGGAAGCCACATCCGGTGACAGGCCGGTCATCTCCAATGCAATCGAGCCAACACGAACGATCAGCAATGAGAGCGCGAAGATGACCAACAGGGACAGAATCGGATACGTGGCGACCATGGCGACATAACAACGGCTGCATCAGTAAACGTTCCACCGACTGGTGAGTGCAATGACGTTCCTCTGTATCTTGCGCTCTGAGGTCTCGCCAGACGACTGGCTCGTGACCGATTCGCGCTCTACGTTCAGCACGACTCCTGAAACCTCTCAGACCTCAAGTGCTCAACAAAGCCTGGGAGTTCTCATGCTTCCATCCGTAACCAATGATAGCTGAGTCACTACTGTTGACCGGACATATCCAGAATTAATCTTAATATTAGAATTAACTGATGGTCGGGGGAGTTCCCATCTGCTTTAACCAACAGTCTCCATACAATTGGAGCGTGTTGGTTAACTCACTCCCCGAGGAGATCGTCGACTTGCTTCGCGGTCTCTGCTGCCTGGATGTCGGAGTAAGATTCGTGGGTTGTCTCGATACTCGCGTGTCGAAGCGCTGATTGGGCGAGTTCAGCGTGGCCGCTCGCGTAGAGTTCGTGGCCGAGTCCTCGACGAGCACCGTGTGGCTTCAGGTAGTCACCGTCGACGTCGAGGTCAGCGTCCTCACACAGCCGCTTCATCAGGTTGCGAGCACCGTTCGTCGAGAGCGCTGATGGGACGACCTCATGTTCTCGGAGCACTGTGTCGATATCACTGTCGTCGAGGATGGTCTCGATCTCGTCGTCCGAAATTCCCTCGTGGGCCAGCTGCTCGCGAACGGCGCGATATTTCGACGGAGCGTGCCCGCTGGGAAAGACTGGCCACTCGTCGGTCGGTGGACCGAGGACAGTCCTGTACCGCTCTAGTACCGTGGCGGCCCGCTCGGGAAGTTGTGCGTACTCATACTCGCGTGACTTCCCGAGGACGCGGACGGCACCGGCGCCGAGTTGGACGTCTCCCCAGGTGATGCCGTTCCGCTTGTCGTCGGAGGGTTCAGCGAACACCTCTGCGCCGCGAACGCCCGAGAGTCCCAGGAGATAGACGATTGCTCGGTCGCGAAAGGCTCGATTACGACTCACGTCCGCTTCCTCGTCAAGGGCGTGGTCGACACATTCGTCGACGTAGCGCATGATCGCCCGCCGCTCCTTTTCCCGCCAGAACTGCCGGTCGGCGTCACCGAGATCCTCGGGGAGCTCGTCGGTGGCACGCTTCGCTTTGGCCGGATTCGTATCGAGGAGCTCGTCGGCGACGCAGAACGTGAGGAACGCGCGGACGTACGCGTAGTAGGTGGTCGCGGTACTCGCTTTCAAATCGCCGTCGCGGGCCTGCTTTTTGAGATGACGCGCGTATCGGCGGCAGTCGAGGACGTCCAAGTCCTCGAGGTCCGTCACACCGCGCTCCTCGCGCAGCCAGGTTCGCCACGTCGCGAGGGTCGACGCGAAGTTCTTCCTGGAGTTACCAGCCTCGACGCTGTCGAGGTACTGCTGGATGGCCATCTCGACCGGTGTTTCCCCGGGTGTAGCGTCTCCCTCGTCGGGTTCCATGGTTCGTGCTCGACCGACGGCGGCGACCCACGTAAATCTACTGTGTACAACTGGGATAATACACAGTGTATCTAAATCTCCGAATCCTCCCTAAATCGGAGGGTAGAAGGACTATGACCCAGACATTCTGGTTTATAAATCGTATGTGGCTATACGGAGTTTGCGGGGTCCCGAAAGGAGTCACGCATACGTTGATGCTTAGCCGCTCCGTTATTCTCTAGACAGCTATCGAATCCATCCGACAAGTCGTGACGCCCGATCCTTAACGAAACTCCCGGACTGTACCCATGCCAGTTGATCCCGTATGCGGGATGGAAATCCCACCGGACGCTGTAGAACCGACCACCGAGTACGAGGGAGAGTCATTCTACTTCTGTTCGACGGACTGCCTCGAACTATTCGAAGGCGCCCCCAAGAAGTACGTCGAGACTCCTCACCCACATCTCGTCGAGGCGAGTGGAGCCATTCTCCCTCGCCTGCCATATGGCCGCGCAAAAGGCGAATTCGATATCGATATCGAAGATCCCACATCGCTCCAGGAGGGTGACAGCGTCAGTTTCTCGAAGGTAATCACAGACGACGACGTTCGGAAATTCGCCGAAGCGACCAGCGACACGAACGCTCTCCACCTCAACGACGCATTCGCTGAGAAGACGAGGTTCGGCCACCGGATCGTCCACGGGACACTCGTCTCCGGACTGATCAGCGCCGCGCTCGCGTGTTTCCCCGGCCTCACGATCTACATCTCGCAGAACCTCGAGTTCCGACGCCCGGTCGACATCGGCGAATCACTGACGGCTCAATGCAAGATCGTCGACGAACTCGAAGGCGACCGATATCGGCTCACGACGCGCATCGAAAACGACGCTGGTGAGATCGTCCTCGATGGAACAGCGACAGTGCTGATCGACCCGCTCCCGGAGTGACTCGTCCGTACAGCCAGGTTAAGACCATGAATCCGTTCACAGCCCCACTGGAGATTCAATGCAGAATGCTCACCCAGGGAGCGGACGCCGCCGAGAAGATGCGCCTTCTTCCGGATCGGCTCGAAGATCTCGCTTCCGTCGAGGTCGGGCAGACTCCGAGTGAGGTCATCTACTCCGAGAACAAACTCGATCTCCTCCACTACGAGTCACTCACAGACGACCCGCACAACACGCCTCTCCTCGTCGTCTATGCGTTGATCAACCGTCCCTACATCCTTGACCTTCAGTTCGACAAAAGCGTGGTTCGGCGATTTCTCGAGGATGGCTTCGATGTCTATCTCATCGACTGGGGTGAGCCGTCCCAACTCGACGCATCGCTGACGCTGGGCGACTACGTGAATCGGTACATCGACAACTGCGCCGACGTCGTCCGTGAGCGAACTGGCACTGACGCCATCAACATCCTCGGCTACTGCATGGGCGGGACGCTGAGCACGATGTACGCGGCGCTCCATTCAGAGAAGGTTCGTACTCTTGGCCTCATGGCCACGGGATTGTGTTTCGACGATACGGGTGGTATCCTCGAACAATGGGGAAGCAAGGAGTACTTCGATCCAGAAGCGATTACCGAGACGTACGGAAATGTCCCGGCGGAGTTTCTCGCGACGGGGTTCGCCCAGATGAATCCCGTCGACACGTACCTCGGCAAATACACGATTCTGTTCGACAACCTTGACGACAAGACGGCCGTCGAGAACTTCGGCCGTATGGAACGCTGGGTACGTGACGGGGTTGACGTCGCGGGAGAAGCCTACCGCCAGTTCATCGAGGACATTTACCAGAAGAACGCACTCTACCAGAACGAACTGGTACTGGACGGCACCCCTGTCGACATCGGGAATCTCACGATGCCGGTGTTACAGATCATTGGCTCGTTCGACCATCTCATCCCGCCTGACGCGAGCAAGCCCTTCACCGAGGTTATTCCGAGTGAGGACACCGACATCTACGAATTCCCGACCGGCCATGTCGGGATGGCCGTCTCAGGGAAGGCTCACGCGGAGTTGTGGCCTCGTGTCGCGACGTGGTTCCGTGAGCGGTCGGTAACACAGACTGAGGAGTCGGCCACGGTCAGCCAAGATGAGGCTGAAGCGGAGGCTGACCAGGATCAGTCGCTGCAGACGCTCGACGGGATCGGTCCGACGTATGAGGAGCGTCTCCACGACGCCGGGATCACGACGGTGACGCTACTCGTAGCCGCAGACCCAGTCCAGCTTGCTGACCAACTCGGTCTCAGCGAATCACGAGTGACGGCCTGGATTGAGCAAGCGAGGCAGTTCGCGGGTTCGTCCGACGATAGTACTGGAAGTAATTGACCGTCGATTCGTGGCAGTGACGAGCACTCACGTGACGACGATGCCGCCGTCGATCTCCATGTAGGGGTGGCCGTAACCGCAGTAGGTCAGGCAACTCAGCGTGTAATCACCACGTCGTGTCGCACCGAGTTGACGAACAACAGGTCTGGTGGCGCTCTGCGGGAGCGCAACCGAATGCATCATCATGCCACCACCCATGTGAACCTGTCCGGATGGCATGATTGCGAGGCTGTGGTCGGGATACTGCTCGTTCGCCTCCTCCAGCAGTTCGTGAAAGTCGCCGTCGGCCGGGGGCGGGATACGTTCCTCGTTTCGTTCTTCGAGTGTCTCGTGGTCGGGAAGAGCCTCGCGGATCGACGGGGGAAGGGATTGCATGGCTTGACTCGAGAGCGTGTTGAACGAAACGACGCGAAGAACATCGTTCCGTTGCAGGCTGACACGCTCCTGTTCCTCCCCGGAGTCATCGAACATGACGAAGCCCCAGTGGTAGGCTCCGACGTAGATCGTCCTGTCGACGCCGTCGCCACTGCCAGGGAGATTCCCGACGCAGCCAGAGAGACCTGCGATGCCAGCTCCAAGCGCGGTCAAGAACTCCCGCCGCTGTACTGTCGGAGACATGATCGTGCTATTGCGACTCCTCGCCGCTGAGTTTCGTCCGCCGCTCCTCGAACTCTTCGTCGGAGAGATCACCGCGAGCGTACGCCACTCGGAGTTCCTCGAGTGCTCTATCGCCCGTTAGCGATGACCCGACACCGCCGACGAGGCCGCGATAGAGGAGATAGCCGATACCGACGAGGACGACGAGCCAGACGAGCATCATCCCGATACCCCACAGCGGCGAGAGACCGCCAGCCATCCCGCCGCCCCACCACCAGCCCATCATGCCCATCATCGGCATCGCGAACACCATCATCAACAGCGGGAATAGGACGATTACCGCCAGGACGATCAGGACGATGCGGAGCAAGCCGTCGGACGTACGCTCTGTGGACATAGTGAACCACTAGGGAGGTTCGTCGACTGCGTCCATAAGCTTGGTCGGCTGCCAGTACCGCTCCAGTGATGTCTCCTGACTTGGGGGACGGCCGATACGTTGCTTCGGCTCTGTTGAAACCCTCGGTAACTGATAGTTAGTTAGGGGCGTGCTGAATACATAGCGCGTATCTCGCACGGCCCCAGGTTTGGATGAGGTCTATCGAATCGAGGATACTGGACTTACGAGGATTGGTTGGGGATGTTCGTCGGGGTGTTCTCCGGTCGGTCAACAAGAGCAGCGACCACGAGAAGAGCGGCAACGGGTAGGATGAACACGCTGAGGGCGGTTTGCCAAAACCCCAGTAGAAACAGCCCAAAGACGCCTACTGCCGTGAGAGTGGCTCTGTGGAGTACGACACCGGCCCCTCCGAGTACGGCGGCACCTGCGATAATCAAAAGAGAACGAGTCGAGACTGGCTGTAGCCTGGTTGAGGAAGATAGTAAAGGAGTACACCAACAAGCACGAGAACGGAGAGAAGGGCCACGACGTGGGGTGGAGCGTCGAGATAGTCCACGTCGGCGTCGGTCTCTCCGTCGACGTGTTAGAGCGGCTGGTCGCGCACAAGCTCAGTGTAGTCAGTGTCGCACCGCAGGGACGTGAGACTGTGAGGGTGGCAGTCATGTAGCCCTCCGAACCCTTTTCGCTCCCCTTCTCCAACCCCTCACGTATGGCGAGCGTACCGATTTCCGACAGGCCGAGGACGTCCCACGATATCAAACTAAGGCCTAGTCCATGGCCGTACGAATCTGAGGACAACTACCCACTTTCTCAATGACTGGTGGGATTGCGCACATCAACAAGAAGGAATTCACACCGCTGGTTGAGGCTGTACTTGAGTCAGACGATCCAAAAGGAACTTTTGACGATTATCGAGAGAAGAACTGGAATACAGATAAGCGGCATCAGGTCAACTCCCTTCGGGAAATTCTCGTCGAGGCTGTAGCTGAATGCCTGAATCATGATGAGTTCGCAATTAGTGCGAATGCAGCAGTCATTCTTCGGGAGCATATGTTGCTCTGCTCCCGCGTCTGTGATTTGGACGCCCTCGTCGCAGCCCTGACCGACCAGGTGAACGAACGGCGTATCCAACCTGCGAAAGAAGCCGCGACTACCTTAGCGTTCTTTTTGAGCACACGTCCGCCCGACCGATATCTGCCTCGGTGGGACGGATCAGATCCAATGGCGTCGACGTCTATGCTTGAGGATCTCGACCAACATAGACTTATCAGGGACGTACCGATCGATTCTGGCTATCTGCATAGAATTTCGCCGGCAACTGTTGAATCAGCGATTGATGCTCTCATCTCGAATTTGAATCGGAAAGAGTACAAGCGCAGTTCCGAGTGGGCAGTGGCTAGAGAGTGCGCCAAAGCACTCGGGGCAATTGGTTACCAACGTCCAGAACTAGTTTCGGAGGCAGTGCCAGCAATTGAGAAATTGTTAGGAAAGCCCGACGAACGTCAGGGATGGCTTGTGTACGCCCTGACCTCAATCGGATACACACGCCCAGACCTCGTCCCAGATGATCTCGCCTCTCGCCTCAAGGAGTACTCTGAAAATGGCAGCCTCGGACCGGATTGGCAACTCTATTATGCCGCCCAGGTGGGTCATCGAAAAATCGGACACGCCCCCATTTACTTGCAGGAAGAGGGCTGTGATGCAGATTCTGACCTCAAGCCTGTCGTTGAGAAGTTATTCAATTTCATGTTGAATCGCTTTCCTTCTGGGCCAGAGGAATGCATACAGGCGTTCATCGAAATCTATCGCTGTCGCCCTGATGATTTAGTGAGTATCCTGAGCGACGAGTTAGACCTGATACTGCAGGGTAACCCTCGGGCGTATGAATTCCCAGACAATTTCATGCGCCTCTTGAGTGAGTTAGCTGGTGTTGATGCAGCAGACCTGAAACCGATATTAGACCGATCTGATGAGATCTATCGCGACCATACCAAATCTCATTACTGGTATGAAAATGCCCTTGAACTCCATCGACGAGTCGCCGTCCAAGACGAGGACTTACTCCCAGCTAACTTGGGAGACACAGTAACGGAGTTTGTGGAATCTGAGGGACGGGCAAGCGTCAAAACGGGCGTCCGTAGGTTCTTAGAGGAAATCGGGCAGTTGGATGACGACCTCGAAGCAGAGTTGCAAGGGCCGTCTATCATAGGCTCTATTGAGGAGTTAGTGGATAGCGAAGAGTTTGAAGTTGAGTCCTTAGTTGAAGAGATCGACCCCAAAGAGGCAGAATCAGACGGTTAGTGGGTTTTCACGCCCATCTGGGGGTCCACCCACTACGTGCAATCAACCCACGACTGGTGCTGAACTCACCCTCTATATGCAGCACGGCCTTCCTGTCAGGTCCTGAGGATTTCAACAGAACCGTTGCTTCGTGTCTTCATCGAGATGATTCCACTCAGCAGCAGTCGTTTTCGCCGGGTGACCACTCGCACGCGTTGCCCGTCGTCAGGTCGTTTTCGTCCACATAGGTCGAGAGACAGGCATAGTTACAGAAGTACATTGGTGAGCCACAATCGTCGTTACAGTCACGTACACAGATCGGGTCGTGGTCGAAGATACGTGACCCACAGTACGCACAGGCCTCGTCGGCGTCGGGGAGTTCGACGGTCGTAGACATACCTGTGCTACGGGCACGAGTCAAAAACGTATTTCGCCAGTCGAACATCCATATACTTCGACTCCGGGCTGTCCGCGGTGTAGGCGTGAGACGGAGCTACTAGAACTCGATCGCTCCGATCATCGGCTCGCCGACACACTTCGGGCAGACATCGGTGTCGTAATCCTCCATACAGTGCCGGTGGCAGGAGACCCCGCAGTGCTCGCAGACGAACACCTCGTCGTCACTGGTACACTGTGACTCACAGATGTAGCACCGGACCATGGCTCGTAAAACGTACGGTGGCTATCGAGATAAATCGCTGTGCCCATGCATCTCTGCTAATGACACCTGATTTCGGCACGGGTCGTCCCACATCGAGATTGGAGACTGGCTTGTACTCGACGAGCGTCGGGACTTCCACACGCGCAGACCCAGGCAGGCTTCAGTTCTCTTGATTCTGCACCAATCGCTCACGGCGTCGTTGGAACTCCGCTTCGTCGATCTCGCCTCGTGCGTATCGGCGTTGGAGGGTTTCCATCGCGGAATCGTCGCTCTCGGGAGGTGCGTCACCTCGACCCAGTGCCCAGTAGAGGAGTCCACCGACCAGCCCGATCAGTCCGAGTGCCCCGCCGACGAGCGGCAGCCCGCCACCCCAGCCACCGTTTCGGCCATTCATCATTCCAGGACCAGACCCCATCCCGGGGCCCATCATTCCGCCATCGGAGTTCCTGGTACCGCCGGTGCTGGACCCATACGCTATTGCACCCTGTTCGACGATCGCGTCGCTCTCGGGTACGTCACCGTCCGGTATCGGACTCGCTTCAGCTGGCCCGCCGGGACTGCCGACGACGATGCGACCGACCATCCCGACCGACTTGTGCGGGATGCAGTAGTAGTCGTACGTGCCCGGTTCCTCGAACGTATGTTCGAACCCTCCCGACGAGATGACTCCACTATCGAACGCGCTGGCGTCGGACGGAATTCGGCTCTCGTAAGCCGTCGCAGAGTGTGTTCCGGCCGCGATCTCGAAGCGGACGGTCGTACCGGGCTCGACGTGGAGCCCGATCGGGTCGAAGTAGTTGTTGCCCATCCTGACGACGGGCGTCTCCTGGGCAGTGACGGGCCGGGTGAGTCCCGCTGTCGCGACTGTGCTGGCTCCGAGCGCTCCCAGAAACTGGCGTCTACTGTAAGTCATTGTCTGTGTGTTGGGTTCCGTCATCTGCGTACGATACTGGCGAGCCGCTCCGCGAGTCCGGTCGATTGCTGGTCTGCGTCTTCGATAGCCGCCTCCAGCTCGTCTCGCTCGACGATGCCGATGAACTCCTCAGTTCGATCCCCGTTTGCGTACACGAGTGTCGTGGGTGTCTTTCGGACAGCGTACTCCTTGGCAGTCCCCAGATCGGTCTGGATGTCGACCTTCCGGAATTCGATGTCTGGATACGCGTCCTCGATGCCCTCGTTTTTCTCTCGCTGCGTTGCGCACGCCCCGCAGGTTTCCTGCGTGAAGAGGAGTACTTCGATCATAGTATCTAGTATGATATTGTACTTTTTGCACAGTTCTATTCGCATCTGAAAGCTGTGAGGGTCACAGATTTCGGATTCCAAGGCTGCGTACGTGAGCAACCCCGGAGCTGCTGGTCGCACCGATTACTCCGAGCGTTCGAGCTTGTCTCGGCGGGTTTCGAACTCTTCCTCAGTGAGATCACCACGGGCGTACGCCATGCGCAATTCCTCCATCGCAGGATTCCGCGACGACTGCGATTCCGTCACGCGACGGAAGATGAGATATCCTCCACCCAGCAGGACGAGGAGGAAGACCAGCGGCACAAGCATCCCAACGAGTGGCCACCAGCCGCTGGTCGTCCCGTATCCGCCCATCATTCCACCGTAGCCCATCATCCCGCCGAATCCCATTCCCATCGTGAGCAGGGGGAGAACGATGATTGCCCCGAGGATGAGGAGGACGATGGTTGTAGTGTCGAGTTGATTCGATGACGACATCGATGCTTAGACCTCCGACGAGGATTCGAGTTCGTCCACGACACTGGCGAGGACGCGCTCGAACCGGTCGTGGACCTCATTGGCGATCGAGTCGAGCGCCTCGTTGTCGGCGATGCCAACCAGCTGTTGCGGATCGACTGCACTCACGATGACGTCTCCATCGTCCGTTTCGTAGACGATGACGTTACACGGAAGGAGTGCGCCGAGTTCGATCTCCTCGTTCAGGCCCTCGTGTGCCAGTGCCGGGTTGCACGCACCGAGGATGCGGTACTGTCGGAACTCCTCGCCGAGTTTCTCCTTGAACGTCGCCTGGACGTCGATGTCACAGAGAACGCCGAATCCTTCGTCTTTGAGCGCATCGATTGTCGTCTCGACCACCTGGTCGAAATCATTGGAGACGGACGTTTGTATTGTGTACTTCATACAACATACTACATTACTAGGAGTCTTAAGGGTGGGGTTTCGAAGCGGTCGTTGGGGATGGAGTCATCCGTGGTGGAACTGACACTGGATGGATCATCCGGTACGTTCCTGCTGCTCACGCCGTCGTTCGAATTCGTCATCGGAGAGTTCACCACGCGCGTAGCGATCTCTGAGGACCGACAGCGGCCGTTCGTTGGTTCCACCTCCATTACGCCTCGCGAGCGTGAAGATGAGGTAAAGCGGGAATGCGAGCAGTAGCCCCATCCAGAGGAGACCCCACAGCCCCATCGCGCCGCCGAAGAGTCCCCATCCTCCGCCCATCATGCCGCCGCCGTAGCCGCCGCCCATAGCGGCAGCTGTGCCGGTCGTCGCGACCAGCAGCGGGACGGCGAGTAGCGTAAGTCGCCGAGCAGTGCGTCCGATGTGAGTGGTGAGTTGCGTCATTATCTTGAGTTAGTGAGTCGCGGTGTTCTGTCGAAGCGATCGAAACGGTCAGGGTCGTCAGCAGTGGCCCTGCCCGTACATCCCGCCGTTGTAGTCGTCGTCACCCATGTCTTGGGCCATCTCGTCGACGGTCACACCCATGTGCGACTCCATCCACTCGACAGCACCGGGGCCCATGTGTTCGGTCATGTGGCCTTCCATCCAGGCCGCCCAGTCGGCGGTGGTCCCGTCGTACGGGGGCGCGTCGTCTGCAGTCGTTTCGTTGCCGTGTGCGCTGACCACAGGCGCAGCGAACGCGAGTCCGACGATCGCGAGCGCCACGAGCAGCCAGCGGCCGAGTTTGAAGGTGGTCATTGTCTTTCTCCTCGGTTAGTCATAGGACCCCTCAGGAGTTATCGCGGTGGGTGTGAACCCGCGCAGGAGAACGTTCGAGAACGTGTATCGGGCGTTCTAATCGTTTTTGAGGAACAGAATCGTCCGTAGCTGCCGAATTCGCCGAGGGTGAGGATTGACTGCCTCTTCGTCATGGATCGGTTGAAAGCCAGCGATAGTGAGACGATCTACTTTGGAATGTTAACCACAACTGCAGAAAGTTCCCTTCCCCTACTAGGTCATGTACCGATTCACCAACCCGCGGAGGATACCGCACAGCTTCGAATTCCTTCAGATATTCCATAGACTATGCCACTCCAGGGACTCCTCATACAGATCGAACACGCGCTCGCACCGGTACGGCACCTAATGAAACCAATCCTCTCAGACCCGCTCGTAATGGGTGTCTGGGCGCTGTTCGTCCTCGCGTCCGTCGGCACCCTCTGGTGGGACATCCGCGAGCGGAATCAGGCGCTGCCGTCACTCATGAAAGGTGTCTGGACGTTGGTTGTCCTCTACTCTGGGCCGTTCGGCTTGGCGGTCTACTGGTACTCTGGCCGCACCCAGATCAGCAACGATTCGGTGTGGCGGCGTGGGTTCCGCTCGACCGCTCACTGCTATTCGGGATGTGGTGCCGGTGAAGTCCTCGGGTTCGCGCTCCTCGCGGGCCTGCTCGCACTTCAGAGTACACTCCTCGTCGCTGCAGGAACGTTCGCGCTCGCGTATCTATTCGGCTACGCCCTGACAGTCGGCCCGCTGATGCAGGAGGGCGTCGGCTTTGGCGAGGCGATGCTTGACGCCCTCTATAGCGAGACGCCGAGCATCACCATCATGGAGATCGCTGCTATCGGAACTGATCTGCTGATCGCCAGCCAGGCCCACATCTCCGATCTGCTGTTCTGGGGCGCACTCGCGTTCTCGCTATCTGTTGGGTTCGTCTTCGCGTTCCCGGTCAACGCCGTTTTGGTCCACTTCGGCGTCAAGGAAGGCATGAAGAATCCGGCCGAGATGAGACAGAGCGGCGGACAGGCACAGGCCGCCGACTAGTGCATCTCACAATAATGGTTCAGATGTCACCACCATCGACGATGAACTCGCCGCCTGTCCCTGCGCGGTTTGATCCGACTTCGGGGAGAACGACAGACCAATGAACTATCTCTACTTCGGCTTGGGCGTAAGTCTGCTCATCGTAGCCGTGACCGACCTCCTGTGGACGACCCTCTGGGTCGAGGCCGGTGCCGGACCCCTTACCGCACGCCTGATGCGGGGGACTTGGAAACTGCTACGACGCGTTGGAACCTACAGCCCTCGCATTCGGACGCTCGCCGGTCCGGTGGTTCTCGCCCTCGGGCTTGGGATGTGGATCGCCCTGCTCTGGGGCGGGTGGATGTTCGTCTTCGCGAGTGCTGAGAACGCTCTGAGAGACACCATCGACACGGGCCCCATCTCCTGGGCTGAACGATTCTACTTCGTGGGATATTCGTTGTTCACGATGGGGAACGGCGATTTCGCGCCCCGAGATGGCCTATGGCAGATCTTGACTGCGCTGATGACCGCCAGCGGGATGTTACTGGTGACACTGAGCATTACCTACGTCCTCTCCGTCCTTGACGCAGTTACGCAGAAACGCTCGTTTGCGCAGGACGTGAGTGGACTCGGACTGGACGGCGAATCGATCGTCACTACTACTTGGAACGGTAGCGCGTTCGACGACGTCGCGCTCCCACTCAACAGTATCACTACAGCGCTGAACGAACTGACAGCCAATCACAAGGCCTACCCCATCCTGCACTACTTCTACACCGACGACCGTGAGGCCGCCGCCGTGCTGAGTGGCGCCAGTCTCGACGACGCCCTGACCCTCTGGCAGCAAGCGACGCCCGAGGAGGACAGGCCCGGCAACTCAATTCTCAAAAACGCGCGCTCGAGTGTCCAGAACTACCTCGACACGGTCAGCACGTTCGCGACGCCGTCCGACGAGCAGCCGCCCTCACCAGACCTCGCCGTCCTCCGCGACGCTGGTGTTCCAACGGTATCAAACGAAGAGTTCGACGACGCGCTCAAAGACCTGGAAACTCGACGCCGAACCATGTATGGGGTAATTCGGGCGGACGCACGCCAGTGGCCGGGTGCCTGGGAAGAGTAGTACCGAATGACCTCGGAGGGTTCGAGATCAGGCGCCGAGACGTCCCTCGCAGCAGTCAACGAGTTCAGATACAACCTGTGCGGCGAACTCTCGCTGGAAGAGCCGCGTGCCATCGGGAGTCGCGTACTTGAGGACGATGAGGTCGCGGTTGTTGTACCCGCGCTCGACGAGCTACATGCGAATGTCGTCCGTCTCGTCTGTCATACGCACAGGGAGGGCTACTACGACAGTAGGTTGTTCGGTCACGGGCGAACGACCGGACTGTCGTATCCGCAATTGGTCGGGTGAGTGTCCGAGAGTGAAAAAGAAAATCGACGTCGGAGAACCGACGCGGTTGTGGCTTACGCCATCGAGCGGCAGGACTCCGCGCACTCGCGGAGCGGTTCGACACAAGCCTGACAGTGGTCGTGGTCGTGCTGTTCACACTCGTCGGCGCAGGCTTCACACACGTCGGCGCACGTCTCCGCGATGTCGCTGTTGAATTGCGAGCCCGATGCACAGAGCTGAGCGCACGTCGAGGCGACTGTGACTACGTCGCGACAGAGTCGGAGGCACTCTTCCATCTCCTCGCCCTTACCGATGCACTCGTCGGCGCAATGGGCGCACGCCTTCACAGCTTCATGACAGTTGTCGATACACTCGCGGGTCGAATCGTCGAGCAGATCGTTGATTTGAGCCATCGCGTTCAGTACTACGACCGACTCCTTTTCCTGAGTTGTGGCTACCGATCCAAGTGGGGAAACAAACGATTCCGTCCTGTCCGCTTAAGGGCTCGAAAAGGTAGACCTCGGTCATCTGGTGCATAGATGAATTAGCGTCTGACTTCACGTTGGAGCGAATCGACGCTCCAGTTGTTTCACATCCCAAAATAGCAGGCTGACCAATCCATGGTTTGTAACCGCGGACAAAGACCTGATTCAGACTGCCGCGTCTACTCGTCGGCTGCCTGTTTCAGGGACTCGTACTGCTCGACGATTTTCTCCGCGCACGACGAGCAACAGACGTGATACAGGTCTCCGGAGTCCACCTCTACTTTTTGACCATCCTCCGAGATTGGTTTTCCACAGATCGTACACTCAATCGTCAGGTCGTCTGTTCCGAGCTGCGGCTGCCACGAAGAACCCAGAATTGACGTCACGTGATAATCCTCGATCTGATCGTCGCTCAGCGTGTCAGTGAGCAGCGACCGGAGTTCGGCCGGGGGAAGAACCGCCTTGACGACCACCGTCGAGTCGACTGTGTAGAAGACGTGTTCCACCCCGTCGACATCTTGCAACTGGGAGAAGACGTCTTCAGCATGGGCGAGTCGCGTGTCGATTACCACGAGACACTCGTCCTCGTCGGCGAACTTCGTTCGATCCACGTCAACCGTGAACCGCCGTATGACGCCGAGGTCACGCAGTCGGTCGACACGATTTGAAACGGTCGGTGGAGAGAGGTCCACCTCCTCCGAAATTTCACGAAACGACCGACGGGCGTCATCCAGTAACAGCTCCAAGATAACTGCATCTGTTGAATCTAGCTCAGCCATAGGTACATGGATGGGCTGGGACGTTTTCTGACTACTGCTATTGAAGACGGTGCTGATGAAACGAGGATCTCGCCCTCACGAGTCATGCGAAACGCGGATTGAGGGAGTAGCTGTCCGTGTCCAGCTCACCAGCTGATTCAGAGTCTGGTATCTCCGTCGTCAACACGTTCCGGACAGAAAATTACGACCCTGTCTCACCCTGGAGTGTTAGCCGAAGCTCCGTAAAAGATCGAACCCCATGTATCCTATATGGAGAAAAAGGAATACGCGATCCTCGCCGTCATCGCGCTCGCGACGGTCGCACTCGGTGTCGTCACGACATCGAAGCCCTTGTGGCCGTTCTTCGTCGAGAGCACGCGCCAGTTCCTGACGACGACCGCTGCGATGGCGTGGATCACGTGGTGGGCGCTCGTGATCGGCTTCGCAATCGCCGGCGGCGTCGAAGCCTGGACGTCCGACGAGAAGGTCTCGGACCTGTTAGAGGGCCACGGCTTCCGGGAGATCGGGTACGGGTCGCTGTTCGGGTTCGTCTCCTCGTCGTGTTCCTACAGCGCCATCGCGACCGCGAAGAACCTCTTCAAGAAAGGGGGCTCGGCGGCGGCCACCCTCGGCGCGTTCATGTTCGCGTCGACCAACCTCGTCATCGAGATCGGTATCGTCATCTACCTCCTGCTGGGCTGGCAGTTCCTCGTCGCGGACGTCGTCGGCGGCTTCATGCTGATCGGCCTGATGGCCTTCGGCTTCGTCTACCTCACGCCCGACGAGGTCATCGAGCAGGCCCGAGAGAACATTCAAGACGAGGGCGACTCGACCGTCCAGGATCCGGTCTGCGGGATGGAGGTCAACCCCGAGGAAGCCGACTACTCGACTGAACACGACGGTCAGACCTACTACTTCTGCTCGCAGTCTTGTAAGGACAGCTTCGACCCGGAAGAGGCCAATACCACGATTCGCGAGTAGGCGATCTCCCTCTCGGGTTGGAAAGCGCTCGCGGACAAGCAGTGGTCGGAGTGGGGGATGCTCTGGGACGAAATCGCCATCGGCTTCATCTTCGCCGGGCTCATCGCTGGCTTCATTCCCGAGAGCGTCTGGACCTCCGTCTTCTCCGGGCCGACGTTCGGACTCCCGGTGTACGTCTTCTGGACGGCAGTCTTGGGTGCGGTCATCGGCGTCGCGACATTCGTCTGCTCGGTCGGAAACGTCCCGTTCGGCGCCGTTCTCTACGCCAACGGCCTGCCGTTCGGATCGGTGCTCTCATACATCTATGCGGACCTCATCGTCCCGCCGATCATGGACGCGTACCGTGAGTACTACGGCACGAAATTCGCGGCCATCCTCTCTGGGATGATCTTCGTCTCCGCCGTGCTCACGGGCTTTGTCATTCACTTCATCTTCCTCGGGGCGGGGGTCATCCCAGACCCATCGAGCGTCCAGATTGCAGAGGTGAAGATAGAGATGAACTACAAGATGGTCTTGAACATCCTCGCAACGGTGTTCTTCCTATTCCTCTACTGGCTGCACCGTTCGGACTCGATTGGAGATGAGGAGCACGGTGAGCACGCTCACACAGCCGACTAACGCTCTCGGTCTCTTTCGTTCAGTCGGTCGGCATCTTTGCTGTGCCAGTAGTCGGTGATCGTGGTGACGAGTTCGTCGATGGATCTGACCCCTCGGCTGGGACAGACACCCCGCGACCCCGGCGAAATAGAACTTGCACGCAATATAGACACGGCTGGTGAAAACGGGGTCACACGGACGTAGCTCGTCTCGAGTTCAGCACCGATGACGATGGTACCAAACGGTTCTAGTTCGCGGTAGCGATTGCTAGTGCGCTTGATTCTGCTGCAAGTCGTCACTCGGATAGATTCGATACGTCCGCCCCTGCCGTTCACGATACAACAATCCGCGCTTCTCGAGGGCGCTGACCGTCTGACTTACCTTGCTCTTCGAGAAGTCTGAGCGATCCCGCAGTTCGATCTGCGTAATACCGGGCGAGGATAGGACTGGTTCGAGGATACGGCGTTCGTCTTCCGGAAGGAGGTCTAACACGCGAGCCTGTGGCTGAGATTCTGGATTGATGGCCCCATCTGGTTGGGTGGTCCCCTCCGACGATTCGGCGATCTCAGGGTCGGTCGGAACCGCCATCTCATTCTGTGAGCGGTCCTTTACATCTGTGCTGGTGAGGTCGTCCCGAGCCGCGAGATACCCTCCACCGATGACAGCCGAGACGAGGAGGGTCCCGAGGACGTACCAAAGCGGGTTCGTTCCGTGAACCGCCCCCATCGATGTTCCCATCATCGATCCCATTTGCTCGAAGGCCTGCTGTTGCTGGTACGCTTGCCAACTGAGCGCACCGCCGACGATGAGGACGGCAGCGACTAGGCCACCGACGACTGTATCGGCCCGCCGCCGATTCATCCATCCCACCTCGATCTGCCGGTGGACTCGTTCATGCCTGAGAGATGGAAAGACATCGATGTACCAGTTGTGATTCTCACGAATGCTTAGCCAGAGGGCTTCAATACCGACATTACGAACGTATCGGCAACTCCAATCGTCGTTTTCTACGCCGGTAACTGCTCTTCTCTCCGGAGAGTAGTACTTCTACTGTAGACTAGTCCAGTCACGACACGAGTACTCGTCTCGAAATCCGTCTCGAGATCGCTGCCGTATCTTCTATCCATCTTGTATTCCTGATCGACATCGCCGATGCGGCGTGTACGTTCGATTCTAAGCAGCAAACCAATTGAACCAGTCGGACGTATCTCTACACATGAGTACTGCTACCACCGACCAAGAACCGTACGAGATGGGAATGGCCTCCGACGTGATGCATCTTGACGCACTGGCGCTCGCCGGCGCTGCGGCACTCGTGTCTGCCATCGTCATGCTCCTGCTCGGCGTGTTCGGAGCCATCGGCGTCTACGAGGGTGCGGTCGAGATGATGCAGCAGTGGCACATGTTCTTCGAGCCGACGGTCGTCGGGACCGTGGCTGGCATGATCGAGGCGGCCGTCATCAGCTTCATCCTCGTGTACCCCTTCGCGTGGCTGTACAACGTCATCGCTCGATAGGAGACGAACTGGAGGCCATCCAATGTATGTAACCGACAAAGCCGAAATCGTCATCGATGCCACCCCTGGTGAAATTTGGGAGTACGTGACCGACCCCGTCAACTGGACGGCGTCGAATTCCGAGGAACACTACGGGCTCGAATACGACACGCCCGACAACCGCCCGCAGGAGGGAGCAACGTTCCACCAGCGCGAAGAGGTTGCCGGCATGTACGCCGATCTGCATGGTCGGTTCTCCTACATCGATTATCCCAACGTGGCGGTCTGGACGGGGACAGCGTACTATCCGCTCCTTCGCGGTCTCGTCACCGTTCGAATCCCCGAGGGTGGCACCATTCGACTCGAAGAGGCCGAGGATGGAACCCGGATGTCACACGCCGTCTGGATGGATTTCCCGAACAACCGTCGTGGTCGTTTCCTGAAGTGGGTGTTCACGACTGTCCTCGACGGGAAGGCAAAGCTCTACGACCACACCAACAAGGAACTCGTCTTCTTCAAAACCCGGCTCGAAACCGAGGCTGTCACGCCGACGTCGTGAGCGCTACTGACGGGTCGACCTCCCGATTGTGAACTGGAGGCCGATCCACGAACCAACAGAGAAGTCGATTCGCAATACCAGATCGGAGCAACCGGTAAATCCGAAACGGACCATATCTACTCTATGGAGAATCACTCCGAACACGGGAGTCACAGTCCTCCCAAGGGATACGGGCCTGGTGGACACGCTACACTGGGCGGACTCTCGGTCGACGCAGATGGACTCCGCTTCGTCCCGACGGACACGCACTTCACACCCGGTGACCCGCTCGACTGGAGCTTCCAGGTCGTCACGTCGAGTGGCAATGTAGTGACCGAGTTCGACGAGGCTCACGGACAGCGTGGTCACCTCATCGTCGTCCGTCGAGACCTAACTCGATTCCAGCATCTCCATCCGACGCTTGACGCCGATGGAACTTGGCGTGTCGAATCATTCACACTCTCTGATCCCGGTGTCTACCGAGCGTTCATCGACTTGGTCGTCGACAGTCGACCGATGACACTCGGATTCGACCTCTTTGCTTCAGGGGAGATCGAGGTTGCTCCACGTCCGGACACGTCACCACGTGCGACAGCAGATGGATACGTCGTTGACCTCCAGACTGACGAAATTCTCGCCGGTGAGCCGGCTGAGCTAACGTTCGATATCAGGCGTGACGGCGAGCCCGTGTCGCGTCTGGATCCGTACCTGGGCGCACTCGGCCATCTCGTTGCGCTCCGCGAAGGCGATCTCGCCTACCTACACGTCCACCCTGAGGAGACGAGTCCCGACAGCGGACGAGTCGAATTCGGCGCGCAGTTTCCGACCCCCGGGAGATACCGGCTGTTCCTCCAATCGAAACCGGATGGGACGCTCATCACAACTCAGCACGATATTCGGATCGAACGCTGACACCCTCCCGAACGACTCCGAACCGACGCCCTACTTAAACCACTTACTACAACCACTTGCTCAATCGTAGGATCGCTTCTATCGTCGACTAATCCCCTTCGTCAGGATGACCTTTTTGTAGCTACTCGTGAACCATCTTACAATATGGCATCACAAGAAGTACAGCTGGAGAGTACCATCGGGGGCTTCACGGCACGCGGGAAACTACACACGTTGAGTGTCTGGTTCATCTTGGCACTTCGAGTGATGATGGGACTCGCGTTCCTCCAGAGTGGGCTCGATAAGGTGCTCTCCGGAAGCTTCAGCGCGGGGGGTTATCTGACGGGGGCAGTCCCGAACAACGGCGGTCCGGCCGCGGACCTGTTCGTTGCCATGGGAAACACGCCGTGGTTCGTCGACTTCGTGAACATCGCGGTCCCGTGGGGAGAGGTATTCATCGGCCTTGGATTGGTCTTCGGTGCCTTAACTCGACTCGCGGCATTCTGGGGCGCGTTCATGATGCTCTTGTTCTATCTCGGGAACTGGGAAATCGAACACGGCTACATCAACGGTGACTTCGCGTACATGCTCGTGTTTCTCTCCGTCGCTGCATTCGGGGCAGGACGGATACTGGGACTGGATGCCTACATCGAACGGTACGAGATTGGCGGCGAACCGCTCGTTGAGCGGTATCCGTGGACTCGATTCCTGCTCGGCTGAGGCTGCAATGTTCACTATCGGCGAGCGTATTGTGTCGGTTCTAGCTTTGCTTTCGAAGAAATAAAACTCGATTCACCACCGGATCAAAGGGAAAATCCGCATAAGAGAGGCAATCGTAGATATACCTGTATGACGACTATCACAGTCGAGGGAATGAGCTGTGAGCACTGCGAGCAGACCGTCGAGGGGGCACTCCGAGGCGTGAGCGGCGTGACCAATGCGACTGCCGATCGTGAAGCCGAGCATGCGACTGTTGAGGGAGACGCTGACGTCACAGCACTCGTACAGGCCGTCGAAGATGCTGGATACACCGCACTCGCCTAAGAGACTGCGGAGCGAAGTTTCAGTCAGCGAAGGACCTCGCCGTTCGCTCTCGCGGACTCGTCCTCCCAGATTCTCCACTCTCAGTTACAGAGACCGGACAAAATCAAAGGAGGGATGGCACCGATATACAACTCATGAGCAATCATCCCCATCACGACCAATCGGACGAGTCGTCATCAGACCCTCGTTCTCCCCGCCAGCCCGATGATACGGTTCCGTGTTGCCGTATTTGCCAGCTACAAGCAGGTTCAGAGACGGGAGATACTGTCTCTCCATCATCCGATCAGCACGTCCATCCGTCAGATCACGAGGGACACCGTAACGCCGAGACGGCCTCGACGGATGCGACAGAGACGGACGAACACGAAGCGCACGAACACGGCGACGGGCACGGGCACTCTCACTCCGAAACCGAACACGTTCACGACGGAGCTGACGAGCACGTTCACGAGTCTCATGACCACGGCGCACCCGTCCACGAGGGGGAACACGAGGACCACCGTGGACACACAGACCACTCGGGGCACGAACAGATGTTCCGACGGCGGTTCTGGGTGTCGCTCGTCCTCTCGGTGCCAGTCATCTTCTTCAGCGAGTTCATCCAGGACATCTTCGGCTATACCGCACCGACGTTCCCCGGGAGCGTCTGGATCACGCCCGTTCTCTCGGTAATCATCTTCGCATATGGTGGCGTGCCGTTCCTCTCGATGGCTCGCACAGAACTGGAAAACCGCGAGCCGGGGATGATGATGCTCATCTCGCTGGCCATCACCGTCGCATTCGTCTACTCGATTGCGAGCCTGTTCCTCGAGGGGACGACGCCGTTCTTCTGGGAACTCGTCACGTTGATCGACATCATGCTGCTGGGCCACTGGATGGAGATGCGGTCGGTCCGGCAGGCCTCCGGTGCACTCGACGAGCTGGCGAAACTCATGCCCGATACCGCCGAGCGCGTCACTGAGAGCGGTGACACGGAGGAGGTTCCCGTGTCCGACCTGTCCGAAGGCGACGTCATCCTCGTCCGTCCAGGAGCCTCCGTTCCCGCGGACGGCGAGGTCGTCGAAGGGGAGTCGTCCGTCGACGAGTCGATGATCACCGGCGAGTCCCGTCCAGTCGACAAGGAACCCGGCGTAGAGGTCGTCGCCGGGACGGTCAACCAGGACGGCAGCCTGCGTGTCCGGGTGACCAAGACCGGGGAGGAGACGGCGCTGGCGGGTATCATGCGACTCGTCGAGGAAGCCCAGCAATCAAAATCTCGAACCCAATTGCTCGCCGACCGCGCAGCGGGGTGGCTGTTCTACATCGCCCTCGCCGTTGCAGGCATTACAGCCGTCGCGTGGGTCGTCGCAGTCGGATTCAATATCGGCGTCCTCGAACGCGTCGTGACCGTCCTGGTCATCGCCTGCCCACACGCGCTCGGCCTAGCCGTCCCGCTCGTGGTCGCGATCAATACCTCCACCGCTGCTCAGAACGGGATGTTGATTCGCGACCGAATCGCGATGGAAGAGGCTCGGAACCTCGACACGGTGATGTTCGACAAAACGGGGACACTCACGAAGGGTGAGCAGGGCGTCGTCGACGTCGAGACGGCGGGTAGCTGGAACGAGGAACGGGCGTTCGAGGTCGCTGCGGGCGTCGAGGGCGACTCCGAACATATGATTGCTCGCGCTATCCGTAACGCTGCCGAGGAACGCGGCGTCCGACGGGCGCAGGTCTCGAACTTTGAGAACCTTCGCGGGCTCGGTGTCAGGGCGACCGTCGACGGCGAGACGATTCACCTCGGTGGCCCCAACCTAATCGAGAAACTCGGGATCGAACGATCCGACGAGATCGTCTCGTTCGCCGACGAAGCCGGCGCGAACGCTCAGACCGTCATCTACCTCATTCATGACGAGGCTGAGGTCGTGGCGGCGTTCGCCCTTGCGGACGTTATCCGGGAGGAGAGCCGGCAGGCCATCGAGGCACTGCACGCGATGGGCATTGAAGTGGCGATGCTGACCGGCGACTCCGAGGACGTCGCGAAGGCAGTCGCCGAGGAACTCGGCATCGACCAGTACTTCGCGGAGGTACTGCCCGAGGAGAAGGACACCAAGGTCGAAGCACTCCAGTCCGAAGGAAAGTTGGTCGCGATGGTCGGTGACGGCGTCAACGACGCCCCCGCACTCACGAGAGCCGACGTTGGCATCGCCATCGGCTCAGGGACGGACGTCGCGATTGAGTCGGGTGACATCATCCTCGTCGACAACAACCCCCTGGATGTCGTCCGTCTCATCAAGCTTTCGAAGGCGAGCTACCGGAAGATGCAGGAGAACCTCGTCTGGGCGACCGGGTACAACGTCGTCGCGCTCCCTCTCGCCGCCGGAATTCTCGCCCCGATTGGGATTCTGCTGTCGCCAGCGATCGGGGCGGTCTTCATGTCGCTGTCGACGATCATCGTCGCCATCAACGCCCGCCGGCTCAAGGGGGTCGATCTCTCTGCATGACGACGCTGATCGTCGGGGGCTATGGGTCGGTTGGTCACACAATAGCGGAGGAACTGGCCACTGCGCCTGACGAACTAGGCGCAGTGATTATCGCTGGTCGTGACGGAACGAAGGCGACCGCCGTCGCTAGCGAGCTGGGAGACAACGTCTCTGGTGTCACGTTCGATCTCCAAGAGACGGAGTCGTACGCTCGTGTCCTCGAAGACGTCAACCAAGTCGTGATGTGCGTGGATCAGTCCGGAACAGCGTTCGTCGAGGCGTGTCTCGAACGGGAAATCGACTACGTCGACATCACGGCCTCGGACGAGTTCTTCCGCCAGGTCGAACAACTCGGCGACCTCGCACGAAATGGTGGTGCGACAGCAGTCCTGAGCGTTGGGCTCGCACCCGGCGTCACGAATCTACTGGCGAAACGCCTGGCCGACCAGTTGTCGTCGGTCTCGGACATCCGGATCGGCGTGCTCCTCGGTCTCGGGGAGGCGTTCGGTCCCGCGGCGAGTCGATGGACGCTCGAGCGAATCGGTCGGGAGTTCGCGGTCTCCGCAGCTGGACACTCCCGTTCGATTCGTGGGTTTTCGAATCCAGTACCGGTAGAGTTTCCTCGGTATGGCCGACGACGGGCCTACAGTTTCGACTTCGCGGACCAGCACGTGCTCCACAGGACCCTTGACGTGCCAGCCAGAACGTACCTGTGCTTCGACTCGCGGGGCGTCACCTCGGCAGTCTATGGACTCTCACGGCTCGGATTGTACCGTCCAGCCGCCGAGGCGATCGGGCTCGATCGACTGACGGACCTCGTCTCGACGCTCTCAGTCGGCGGGGACGGCTTCGCCGTGACGGTTGAGGTCGATGGGCAGCAGAATTCGACCGCGAAGACGCTGATGACGGCGATCGACGGGAGGGAACAGAGCCGAGTGACGGGAATCGTCGCGGCAACTGTGGCGTTGGCCATCCGCGATACGACGGTTCCCGATGGCGTCCACCACGTCCATGAGGTTCTCGACCCCGAGCCGATTCTCGAAGCCCTGCGTGAACAGGGGTATCGTCTCACGAACAGCAAACAGGCCCGGGAGACGAGCGATCCGGTTCACCCGAATGCTATGAGGGGGCACCGATGACGACACAGCACGTTTCGGTCGGTGAACGGACCATCGATGCGGGAACGAAGCAGACGTTCCGCTTCGCCTGTAGCGAGACGTATCACGATGATGCGCTCGAAATCCCAGTTACGGTCATCAATGGCGAGTCCGAGGGTCCGTGTATCTTCTTGACCGCTGCTGTTCACGGTGACGAACTCAACGGCGTCAAAATCATTCAGGAGGTCGCAGATCACTACGAGCCAGAGGACCTCCACGGCGCGCTCGTCTGCCTCCACGTGTTGAACGTGCCGGGATTTCTCGCCCAGCAGCGCTACATCCCCATCTACGACGAGGACCTCAATCGGTCGTTCCCAGGCAACGCCCGAACTACGATGGCAAAACGGCTCGCGAACACGATTTACGAGGAATTCATTTCGAAGTGCGATCTCGGGCTGGACTTCCACACGTCGACGCGCAACCGCACGACGATGTACCACGTCCGCGCCGATATGCGCGACCCCGACGTCGAACGACTCGCCAGGGCGTTCGGCACGAGCGTCATCCTCGACGGTGAGGGCTCAAGTGGGACGCTCCGAAGTGTGGCCTGTCGGGATGGTATTCCGACGGTCACGGTCGAGATGGGGCGCGCCCATCGGTTCCAGACGGCGCACCTCGACAGGGCGCTCCACTGCGTCGCGAGCGTCCTCGCCGAACACGAGGTACTTCCCGACCGACCGGTTTCCTGGCCCGGCTGGACGCGCGTAGTCGCCCGCGACGGCGAGAAAACGTGGCTCCGCGCAGAAACCGGGGGTCTCGTCGAGATTGAGTGGGGACCACACCCGCTCGTCGAGGAGGGTGACCCGCTGTTCACGATTTCCGATCACTTCAAGAACGACATCGAAGTCATTCGTGCCCCGTCCACTGGTCTCGTCATTGGCGTCCTCGAGAATGCGGTCGCCTATCCCGGTCACCCGCTGTGTCACTTCGTGAGCGTCGACGAGATGACCGCCGACATCATCCGAGACGACATCGATCGGGGTGTGTTCGACATCTACCGTGAAGGTGGTTTTCAGTGGCCCGAGCCACGATGGTACACGGAGCACGAACACGGAGCAGACTCTGAACACGGTGGTGAAAGCTAATAACATAGTCAAGTCTCAGATGAAGCGACGAACAGGATGAGGAAGACGAGGGTGACACCCAATCCTACTAGAATATAGGTGGTGTCGAGAGTGGCGAGTAGCGCAGTTCCGAGGAGAGACGCCGCTGTCAGAATCGCATATCCGAGTGAGCGCGAGTCTCGAGCCTGCGCACGAGCGGTAACCTGAATACGCTCTTGCTCTCGTGCGTCAAGTTCTTGCTCGATTTTCGCTGGGAGTCGGAGGAGTGCCCAGAGCGACGCCTCAAGTTCACCCCGCATCTCCTCGAGTTTCATTCGAGCTGCCCGTTCCATGAACCCGTGCTCGCGGAGGAATGCCTGTGCCGCGGCGAGGAAATCGAACTCCGGATCGAGTTGTCTGAGAACCCCTTCGCTGATCGAGCCCACTCGGAGGACGAGCATGATGTCGGGCGGAATGCGAAACGGGAACTCGTGGAGCATCCCGGTCACTTCGCTGATGATCTGCTGCCAGTTCACGGTCTCGTTGCCCTCCAGGTCGTCGATGACTAACTCGAGGACGTGCCCAACGGCGGCTCGATCAGCATCGGGGTCGAGGGCCCCGAGTGCGATGAGTTCGTCAATGATTCCATCCACGTTCCGATTGACAGCAGCGAGATAGAGGTTTACGACGCTGTTCTGCATCGCCGACGTGAATCGGCCACTCATCCCGAAATCGTAGAAGACGATACGTCCCTCCTCGTCGACGGCGAGGTTGCCGGGATGGGGGTCCCCGTGGTACACCCCGTGTTCGAGCCCCATCGTGAAGTACGCGTTCGCCACGTCTCGGGCGACCTCGCTCGGGTCGTGTCCCTCGGCTTCGAGTTCGTCGACATCGGTGACCTTCGTCCCCTTAACGTAGGCCATAGTGAGCACACGTTCCGAGGAAACATCTTGGTAGACACGTGGGATGACGACCGTCTCGTTGCCGTCGCGTTCGAAGTTTGCCCGAATCTCTGCCATCATTCGGGCTTCCCGCTCGAAGTCGAGTTCCTCCAGAATGATGCGCTCGAAGTCGTCAGCCATGTTTCGGAGCGAAAACTGGAGGCGCGCCGGGGCAAGCAGCATCACCAGCGGGATGAGTCGGCGGATGATGCGAAGGTCGGTCTCGATGAGGTCTTTGACACCAGGTCGTCGAACCTTCACGACGACGTGATCGTCCTGATACGTCGCCCGATAGACCTGCGCCAGTGACCCACCTGCAATCGGTTCCGGTTCGAAGTCATCGTAGGAGTGATAGCCGACATCATCTGCGAGCGCGGGGATCATCTCGCGATACGGCCCCGTCGGAACCGCATCCTGGAGCGTGACGAACTCCTCGGCATACACCTGTGGGACGACATCGGGGCGAGTCGAAAGGACCTGTCCAATTTTCACGAACGTCGGCCCGAGATCGAGCATTGCGTCGCGAAGCCGGCGGGCACGCTGGGCGTGCGTCTCTCGAGAGATCGAACGGGAGCGTCCGAAGAGCAAAAACCGACGCCGATCGCAAAGAAAGAGTATCACAAACGGGACGAGTTTGCCCAGAATCCGGAAGAGTCGGAGAGAAAATCGAACCATCAGAGTTACCGCCGAATTCGGCCGTCGTTCCCTAATAGATACGTGTTGGCGGCGTTCCGAAATCACCATTCGGGTGGGCGCCGAAGCATTCTGATGAATGCCTACCGATCCGGTCTGTGGGATGGAACTCACGTCTGATGACGCCGTCGCTACGTTTCAGCACGGCGGGAAGACGTACTATTTCTGTAGCGACGAGTGTCGGGAGCGGTTCGAGAAACAGCCGACAATCTACATAGAGTGACTTTTCCCCACCCACTCGCTCAAGATCGCGTTTGAGAACCGGCGGGAGTTTCGTTTCGCACTCAATTCCCATCCGCAGACTGCTATTCCTCTGATATTACTAAGGCACTTCTCACCGAAGTCTCGCCAATGAGCGTGCGTGACGACGTTACGCGGTATCGTCGAAATATACAGGACGAAATAGACAGTGCGACCGTCTACGAGGCCATGGCCGCAGCGGAATCTCAACCGCAGCTCGCCGACGTGTATCGACGCTTGGCGGCGACCGAGCGTGAACACGCGGATTTCTGGGTCGAGAAACTTCGCGAGGCGGGCACCGATATGTCTACTCCACGGCCGTCTTGGAGAGCTCGTGTTCTCGCGTGGCTCGCCCGACGGTTCGGTCCTGACGTCGTCGCCCCGACGATGCGTGCCGGAGAAGCAGCTGGTGGTGCAGGATACGCCACGCAACCGGAAGTCGAAGGAACGGGGATGGTGGCTGACGAACGATCCCACGATCGCCTGCTTGCTGCAATCGCCGAGGCACCCGGCCGTGGCGCAGAAGGGAACGTCCTTGCCCGCCTCGAAGGGCGACATCGCGCATCGAGTGGTAACGCCCTCCGGGCGGCCGTTCTCGGTGCGAACGACGGCCTCGTGTCGAACCTGAGTCTCGTGATGGGTGTCGCAGGGGCCGCTCTCAACGCGACAGCCATCCTCATCACTGGATTAGCCGGGCTGCTCGCCGGTGCCGGGTCGATGGCGATGGGCGAGTGGCTCTCCGTCCAGAGTTCGCGGGAACTCTACCAGCGCCAGATCGACATCGAGGCCGCCGAACTCGCTGAAGTTCCCGAAGAGGAGGCAGAAGAGCTGGCGCTTATCTACGAAGCGAAAGGCCTCTCCAGAGAGCAAGCAGAGCAATTGGCAGAACGTCTGGTAGCAGACGAGGCCACAGCGCTCGATACGCTTGCTCGTGAGGAGTTAGGCATCGATCCCGAAGAGTTGGGCGGGTCTGCCTGGGAGGCTGCAGGTGCGTCGTTCATCCTTTTCGCACTGGGAGCGATCGTCCCCGTCATCCCGTTCTTCGCATTCACCGGACTCACTGCTGTCGGGGCGAGTCTCCTGTTGAGTGCAATTGCTCTCTTTGTGGTCGGTGCTGCAATCACCGTGTTGACGGGCCGCAGCGTGCTCTATTCTGGCACCAGACAGGTCGTGATCGGACTCGCCGCAGCTGGTCTTACCTACGGCGTTGGGACGCTCATCGGCGTGTCCATCGCCGGATAAACGAGGAACTCCTCACAGCGATACGATCGGTTCCGGACGGTATCAATCACGACACGCTCAGTGCAAGCGGCTACGTGGTCGATACGCTGCAAACATCGCTGTATCACGGACTTACAGCGGACACGGCGGAGGATGCCATCATCTCTGCTGTAAATATGGGAGATGACACCGACACCGTCGGTGCAGTTACGGGAGCTATCGCGGGAGCTCGATTCGGAGCAGATGCACTCCCCGATCGATGGATCGGCGAGTTGGAGTGTGCCGATGAAATCGCGCGCCTCGAGTCGGCACTTATGACTGCAGAATTCACCGTGGACGAGAGTTCCGTTAGCTAGCTTCCCAGGGCTTCGGTCTAGCCCATCCTTAATGTTAAGAATAAGATTAAGCCCATCTGGCTGCTGACAGCCTACAGTATCGAATTTGGCTGCTGTTCCGATTCTGTGCAAGGGAGGCGTCCGTCTGGTCGGGGAACGTGCCCTGCATCGATTTCGATATCGGCGCGGCGCATATGCTTACAGCCCCCTTCCGGTTCGCGTCGCTGCCAGTCGAGACAAGTGCACGTCTCAGCAGCGACATCGACATCGTAGAAATTCCCGGACTCTGATACTGACGGCTAAAAGTTCATAGAGTTCGAGTCCCTGTCGTCGATATGGCGAATCTGGAGAACGTCTCTACCGAAGACCTCCGCCAGATCTTGGCGGAGGTCGATGACGGTGCTGCGGTACAGCGGCTGATGGCAGCGATCACCTACAAAGAGATCGATGATCTCACCCAGAAAGCCGCCGCCGAACTCTACGGATTCTCCGAGAGCTGGGCGTCGAAATGGTTCAGCCGTCTCGAACGGCTCGAAACTGAGCCGTTCGAGGACGTTGTCTACGACGAGCCACGATCCGGTCGTCCCTCCGAACTCTCCGATCAGGAACACGAGCGATTCGTGGATGTCCTCCACGAATCGCCGAAGGAAGTCGATATTGACGCGCCCGCGTGGTCTGTTCCGCTCGCCAGCGAGTACCTCTCCGAAGAGTTCGACGTCGACTATTGCGACCGTCACGTCCGGCGGTTGATGACTGAGGCCGGGCTGTCGTGGAAGACAGCCCGGCCGGAGTACTACAAGTCCGACGAGCGAGCACAGGATGCATTTCAAGACGGGTTCAAAAAAAGACGGACGATTTGGACGACGAGTACACGATCCTCGCCATAGACCAGACGCGACAGGTTCTCTCGAAGCTGATTTCTGCGTGGTTTCCCGAAGGCGAACGCCCGTCACTGCCAGTGACGGGCAAGTGGGATTCCATTAGGCTACTCGGTGCGGTCAGCGATACAGACGAGTCGTTCTTCCTGCCGTGTGAGGAGAACTTCAACAGCGACACGACGATCCGGCTGTTGGACGCTCTTCAGACAGAATTTGGCGAGAAAATCTGCGTCGTCTTGGACAACGCTTCGTATTTCACGGCGAACGCAGTCCAAGAGTTCGTCGAGGATACGCCGATAGAACTGTGTTACCTGCCGCGGGGTTCAGCTCCGGTGAACCCCGCGGAGGAGTGCTGGAAGAAGCTTAATCAGGTACTCGGTAACCGTTTGTTCGACTCACTGGACGAACTTCAGGATGCCGCGCTCGCTGCACTCGACAGCATTAATCCACCAAATCTCTTTACGTATTTATGGCCGTGAGTATGAGGAAGACATTCGAACTGTCTCGGAAGCGTGGTTCGATCATGAAGCTCACAACTCACTCGAGCAGTTCGTCTGTTCGCTTCCGCTGGCCTACTTCCAATTCGAACTATACGACTGCTACGAGAGTTCGGCACGCTATCCGATGGTACGCTGTTTCGCGTTTTCCTTCTGAAAGAATGCCACGGGTGGGACCACGAGACCGCACTTGTCGAATACCTCAGCCAACACCCAGATCTCTGCGAGCGACTCGGTCTTGAGATGGTACCAGATCAGTCGACACTGTGGCGTAGCTGGCACCAGCGTTTTACAGCCGACCTCCGCGACACCGTCGAGACGGCGGCTCGAACAATTCTCATCAAAGCGCAGAACGCAAATGTTGCCGTTCCGCGCGAGCCAGAACGAAACCTCCCGCCTCGAGCTGAGGACGCTGACGAAACGGATCTAGACAATCAAACCATCCTCAGCAAAGCAGAGACAGTTACCGAGCACGTCAGTCGTGTCGTCTTCCCTGCGTTCTCGTTAGACCGTGGAGGCGGCTGTGAGATTCACGAGAATGCCTACTGGGGCTTACAGACCTATCTGGGGCTGCGTGAGAACCTGGCCGCCAACGAGGGCGCTCGCAGTTATATTCACGAGTCAACACGGGAGCGAACACCACTCGGGCACGCCCATCGCGAGCACATCCGTGATCTCTCGATTCCACAAGTCCGAGAGATGTACCGCCAGGTCATCAATCGGCTCCTGAACGGCGTTGCGGAGACAGAGCAGTTCTTCCGTGCCGGGATTGTCGCCATCGACATCACCGAAGCGGATCCCTTCACGGGTGATCGAGCGGGCTACAAAGACGAGATCATCGGCACGAAAGAAAAGACCGACGAGTACGCCTATCAGTGGGCCACTGTACAGTTGGTTGGCAATGCGGTTCCAATTGTATTGGATGCTCGCCCGGTCAAGAGGGGTGAATCACGCAAAGAAATAGTCGAAGACTTGCTCAACTCTGCTGAGGGCCTCGTTCACGTCGACAACGTGCTGATGGATCGGGAGTTCGATAGTCAGCACGTCCTAGAGATGATCAGTCAGCGCGGGCTCTCCTACGTCGTACCGAAGCGGATGCAGACCAGCGAGAAAGCTCAGGCAAAGCGATTGCTCCAACACGGCCAGAATCGGTACGAGACCAACCGCAAGCTCCATCTCGGAAACAACGAGTGGCACGAGACGACGCTGATCTACCGGCGCAAAGAGAACGCTGAGCACGACGACCACCGGCAGTACTCGGTGTTTATGACGAACCGAGGCAGTGGCTTCCTCACTGAGTACGGCTACCGGTGGGAAATCGAGAGTGGCTACAAGTCGATTAAACGCTTCATGGCGGCAACCACCTCCAAGAATTTCGGGTTGCGGTTCTTCTATTTCGCGTTCGCGTGTCTGCTATATTCGATCTGGCGCGCGGTGGATCTGCTCGTCCAGGTGGAGTTGACTGGTGAGTACAAGCACTCGCCGATGGTGACAGCAGATAATACGCTGACGCTGCTGAAGAAGGAGACTGGAATCGGGTAGAAAGGCACTATTCGGATTTCTATGTAGCATTATGGAGTTTATAAAATACTATCCTCGAGATAGCAGCGTTGTATCTGCGAAATACAGCTGATGCGTCGGGTAGGAAGTCCACTTTTGATTAACTCACAAGTCATAAGTAGATTTACCACCCCCCGCGCCCTCGACTCATCCACCCCCATGCCAGACCCAAAACCCCAGGGTTCAACCACTGCATCCAGTCTACCGACCCTCCAAGAAGGGTTGACGCAGTTTCTCAATGCGAAAGCCAAAGGTGACGATTCAGGAAACTACCGGCGCAACGCAAAACGCGTTATCACCCGCTGGATCGACTGGCTCGCTCAACGGGATATCGAGAGCTCCAAACAGCTCGACGAAACCGTTCTCGCTCACTACGCTGAACACCTCCGTCGCCGTGTCGCCGCAAACGAAGCCGAGACGACAGGCGGTGGCATCGCCCGCTCAACCGCCTGGACCTACTATAACACGATCTCAGCCTTCCTTGGCTGGGCCTCCAAGTGGGGCTATCTCCAAGAGAACTACGCGCGAGCCGGACTCGCGCAAGAATCGATGCCCGAACGATCCGCCTCCCAGCAGTCCCAACAACAGTTCTGGACACCAGACCAACGGACCCAGATCCTTAACTACGTCAATAAACGCGCTCACAACGCTATCGACGAAAAAGGATTCGACGCCAAGGTTGAAGCGCGTGATCGCGCTCTCGTCACCGTGCTCGCGTTCACTGGAGTGCGTGCATCCGAGGTCTTCCGCTCCGAACACGACAATCGCACCGGCCGCCAAGGCATTCGCTGGCGGGATGTCGATCTCGACGAGCAGACGATCTCCGTGCTCGGGAAAAATCAGCAGCGGCAGTCAGCATGGTTACTCAAGCAGGCGATTCCCGCCGTCGAACGCTATCGAACGATTAGCGATCCACCAACCGATGACTGGCCCGTCTTCCCGACGCGACATGCACCATCGCTCTATCAGTGTGCTCGCACGCACCTTCGCGAAGTAGAGGGTGAAGACGAAGAGTCGATAGAAGCGATTCTCGAGGAGAGTTCAATTGAGGAGATGTTACGGGAGTACCAAATCGTTCCGCCCGCGATCACGACGACTGGTGCCCGAAGTGTGATGAAACGACTCTGTGAGGCCGCAGAGCTCGAGATCCCGACCCCACCCGAAGGCCCCGGGTATCTCCAGCTTCACGGAGCTCGCCGTGGAATTGGCGATACGTTCTACCGAATGGATCGCGGGACCGCGCAGGATCTCATGCGCCACCAGAGTCTCGAAACAACCAAAGATCATTATTCGCATATCGACGCAAATGAAGGGGCCAAACGTGCGAGTGAAATGCTTGATCGAGCCGAAGACTAAGCTGTCTCAGCCCAAAACGACGGATAGAGGTACTCTCTACAAAACTGCCGTTACTCCGTATTGGGAGAGTACCCCATCTCTATGAGTTCGTTGAGAACATCGTCTTGGTTCTGGAGTGCAGCACGGTAGACCGCCTCCCGAACATCGAATTTAGGAACATCCCGCCCGAAGGCTGTCTCGACATTCGTGAGAAGCTGGCGTTCGCCCTCAATCACGTCATCGTGAACGAAAAAAGTCAGTCGTTCGTCTCGCTCGAACTGCACTGATTTATCCTGAATCGCTCGTCGAACAATATAGGGTTGCTCCTGCCCCGTCGAGTCTGGACCTTCAGTTCTGGTACTAGAAGGGGATTTAGCTGGTGTATCCGCCGTCTTATCCGTCTGTTCTGCAGTCGTTGTCGATTCGGATTCAGACTCGGGTTCGGAAGTCGTTGTGTCCTTTTCGCCCTCGTCGACTGGTTCGTCACCCCATAGATCGTCACCCGAGCCAGATTTCAGGCCCGTCATACTTGGACCTCCTTAGTTTCACGTTCGTGATCTAGGCGTCCTGAATCAGGGGGATTTGGAGCATCGATGTTTCCTTCCGCTTCGAGATGACGAGCGAGTTGATCGAACTGAGCTAGTGTCTCGAGTTCATAGTCACGCTGGCGGGCGCGGTGTTTATCGATATAGGTGAAGGCGCTGCATTTCTTGCGCCAGCACCCTTCTAACAGGGATGTTCGATCACGGAAGATCACTGGGACATCAAAGCCCTGTGACTGGATTTCCTCGATAATCGCATCTTGATCTCGAGTCCCTTTCACTCGATTCGGGACCGCAGCGAGGACGCCAATGTTGATCTTTAACTGTTCTTCGAGGTTCGTAACTAGGTCGTCCAAGCCACTGACCGATGCTTGGCCCTTCCCAGACGGCTCAAGTGGAAGAACTAGATTTCGAGTGGCATCTAAGGCGTTGTATAGTTGTGGGCCCGAGCTCGCCGGGGGGTCGACAATCAGGACATCATAATGCTGGTGGACGTTTGCTTCCCGTAGCACGCGCTGTAGCTGTGTCCACATCGGGAATGATTCACCGAAGTCGCTCCGCGCCTCCTGCTCCTGTCGAAGTGCCTCACCGAGATCCTCCAGTCGGTTATGTTCTGGAATGATATCGACACCGTGCTCAACGGTCTGTATCAGATCCAAGAAATCCCCTTTCTCACGGTTAACGAGATGATGAACCAATGTATCAGTCTCGCTATCTGCCCGGTTCTGATCCGCATCGAATAGATAGCTCAAATCACCATCTTGTGGATCTAACGGGATCACGAGAACGTCTAATCCCGCTCGAGCATGTGCAATTGCCAGGTTCGCACTGAGTGTTGTCTTCCCTACGCCCCCGGCTTCGCTGTATACTGCATACGAGAGCATTGAGCAAACCAGTGAGCGCTTGAATCATAAGCTTTCGTCAGACAATGCAAACAAAACTAACATGTGATAGAAACATTTGTAGGACGTATTTCAAACATCTATTTGCAACAAGCATTTGTAGCGTTGCTCGAATGAGCCACAGACAGCCCATAACGCTATCTCCATTATATGGGGAATAGAAGGTTCAAAACGGACAAGTCAGGTGACTAGTGGAGTTTACAATAGCTATTTGAAATGCTTGTTTGTAACGAGTAGTTGTAACAAGTCCTTTAAAAGAAACCTATAGAGATCGATACTCATTCAACTAAGCGGTAGCGCGGAGTCCCCTCCCTCAAGCGCGAGAGAAGCCGGAAACGCGGTCGCCTTTCGACCGGGGATCCGGACGCCGATCGGCCCGTCAACGAGGCAGAGCGGCGGGATATCGAGGCGCTCGACGCCCGGCAAATAGCCGGTCGCGGTGCCTTCGGGATCGATCGCGCCGTGGACGGGGCTGACCTTCTCGTCGAGTTCGAGTTCGTCGAGGAGGGCCGTCGCGTGATCGGCCATTCCGAGATGTGTGGTCCGGCGTTGACATAAGGGTGGTCTTGTATGGACGGTGGCGGTGGGTGGAAACCACCGGCCCGACCGGGAACCGTCCGACCGGTCCTAACAGCCAAGGGGACGCCCCGCGGACAGGAACCGGTGACCGATCGGTCCGTATCACGCCGGGTAGCACGAGTCGAACCCAACAGATTCGCCGGCTATTTGACCTCGCGAACGAACACGACGGCGCCGACGACCTAGTACACCTCGAACTCTGTGAGCCCGCCTTCGCCACGCCTGACACTTTCCGTCAAGGGCATGGACGTCGAGCACGCCGGTGATGGAACGGGTCGCCGATCGGCGACCCGCGACCCCCGAGTTCGTCAGTAGGTCGCCGCCGGACGGTCATCCCGGCCACTCGCCCCACGACTCGCTCGACCGTTCGCATCCGTTACTGGAGGATAACAGGTCTGTCCCCCTTCTGAAAGGAGGAGTCGATCGTGCGTAGCGCCGAACAGTGAAAAGAGGATTCACTGCTCCCGCCGGAGGAGGGACGTGATACACGAGCTACTGAGACGACAGCGCTGCTGTCATCATCGACCGAGTGAAGGTCGTCGGTCGGCGTGGTCAATTAACTTGAACGGAGACTAGAGATCTATCGTCGAAGCTGGAAGCGCCGATCCCTGCCGACAGAACGGTGCCGATAACCCTTTACGGGTGGGAGTCGTGGGGTAAAAGCGATACCCGCAGAGCGGGATATCCATCTCACCCATGGTCGAGGAGGCCGAACTTCCCACGGTTACGCCGCCCGAACGCTATTCGCCTACGCGATCGGATGCTGTCGCAGGGATCGTCCTTGCTGCCGGGACCAGTTCCCGGTTCGGCGATGCGAACAAGCTCCTCGCCGAGATCGATGGGGAATCGGTCATCACGCGGTCGGTTCAGTCACTCGTTGACTCCGGGATCACACCGGTGTATGTCATCGTCGGTAGCGACCGTCGTCAGGTACGGGAGGCCATCGAGTCCCGTGAGGCCAGGACCATCGTTAATGAGGCGTACGCGGACGGACAAGCGACATCCGTTCGAACCGGTATCGAGAGCGTCCGGCGGCATGCGTCCGTCGATGCCGCCGTGGTCTCACTGGGGGACATGCCGTTCGTGAACCCCGCTACGATCGACCGGCTCGTAGCGGCCTACCGGTCGAATGACGCCGATATAGTAGTGGCGGCGTATCGAGGCCAACGTGGCAACCCGGTTCTATTTGACGCGTCGTATTTCGGAGCGCTCTCGACGCTATCAGGGGACACCGGGGCGCGTCACCTCGTCGTGGGGAGCGACGATGCCGTCCTCGTCGAAACCGGGGATCCGGGGGTGATTCGAGACATCGATACCCCCACGGACCTGAATAGATTCGCTCGCATCCGGTCCGATCCGTGACGGTGATCACGGTCGATGGCCATGGTACTACGGCATCCTCGGTCCGAACGGGGTTTTCACCGTTCGATCCCGCTACGACGTCGTTGTTCACGAGTGCCGATACGTGTCACGACGTCGTGAGTGCGATCGAACGATGGGGAGGAACCTGTCACCGCAGTAGAGCAGCCAGCGGCGATTGCCGTTCGCGTAGTCGTTGTACACATCGAACGGCCGCTGTTCGGTTCGATCGACCCGTCAGCCCGGCCGGAGCGACCATATACTTATCACGTCAAATATCGTGGTCCGTACTAACGTATAGCGTTAAGGAAGGCGGACACGGTACAAGCTGTAGAGACCAGTCTCCGGCTCATCGATGGGTTGGCGAGTCTGAACGGAGCGAGCACGACCCAGCTCGCGGCCCACCTCGACCTCCCGAAAAGCACGGCACACACCTGCAGACGCTCCTCGAGCACGAATATATCATAACGCATGGGGGGACCCATCACCTCGCTCTGATCCATCCGCTATCGCCACCGTCATCTCCAGCGATCATCGCGTACCAGCCGTGTCGACGCTCCCCGTCGTCCGAAGCGCTCAGCAACGATCCGCCGTCCGAGGACGGCCGTTTGTGAAGGGGGAGTCAACTCCCGCGGTAAGTCGTGTACCCCCCTGGCGACAGGAGGAGAGGCACGTGGTAATGCTCGTCTACGTCATCGATGATGAATCGAACGGGAACCGTCTCTAAGAACGACGATTCGGACTGTTCCTGGCGGTAGTAGTCCCCGACGTCAAACAGGAGCTGGTACGTGCCGGTTTCCATCTGGTCCGCAGTCAACAACGGTTCGTCGAGCCGCCCGTCGTCGTTGGTCGTCCCTCGATCGATCGTCTCCGTAGCGCCCGAGTCGTCCACCCGTTGGAGCGTCACGTCGACACCGGACGCGGGACCTTCGCGGCTGGTATCGAGAACGTGTGTCGTCAATCCCGCGCTCATCGTTCCTCCAGGTCGCTGCGGTCCATCGAAAACTGTTGATAGCCGGTCGGCCGGGGTGGTTCCTTGAGGACCTTTGCGTCCCCCTTCAGGTCCTCACGGACCTCAAGCCACGTTCGGTTGTTCGCCTCGAAACTGACGGACTCGATCTGGGGATATCGTTCCAGGACGCGAAGGCCGATCCGGTAGATCAGGTCCTGGATCGAGTTCGAATCGACCTCGTGAAAGACGACCTGGGCGATGTCACGGACCTGCTCGGCCGGCACGTACCGTTGTGGCTCCTCTCCCAGCGCATCCGCGGGATCGGTATAGGTCCAGAAGACGTCCAGAGCGATATAGAGGGCACGATCCTCCCGTTCCGGGAGCGTCGTGTACTCGTCCTGAACGTAGCCGGTGAACGAGTTCCCTTTCACCTTGACGAGTTCGAGACCCGTGAGGCCGCTCGTCTGCTCTTCGATCCGGGGGCCGTCGTCGTCCCGCACGAGGTAGACCTCACCGAACGCCGATTCGTCGTTGGAGACGCGGAACACGAGGTCACTCGGTTCGAACCCGTCCTCGCCCGGAACCAGCCGTTTATCGAACGGGTACTCCTCGGCTGACATCTTCACCGCTTCGACGTGAGGGTACGTCTCGAGGAACTCCGTCCCGACGAAATTGAGGAACCCCTCCGGTGTGGCCCCCTCGTACTCCCCTGCCTGGTGGAGGACGAAGTTCTTCATCGAGTCCGTCGCCACCACCTTGCTGTTGTCCGCTTCGCTGAACGAGGGCAGGAACTCCTCGCCCTCGAACTGTACGCGGACCTCAAGCCCGAAGAGGATGTTGTCCCGACCGTCGAACGGCGACTCCGGAATCGTACGGACGTTTTCCAGCGGACTCGCGTACGTCCGGTAGACTGCGACCTTCTTCTTCCCGTAGTTCATCGTTCGTCGATCGGTACTCCGTGAATCGGTATCGGTTTCGTTGCTCTGACTCATGTGTGCTGTGTCGATGGTTCGTGTCTCGGTACTGCGGTGATCGTAGTACCGGGCCGTCCGGTCGTCATCGGGTGCGTTGTTCTCGTGTGTCCTCGCGCGGGACCGTTAGCTCCTCGAGTCGGAACTCGGCGATGACGTTGACCTCGTCCAACGCGGTCTGGAACTCCCTAGACCGAGAGTGGTCGATGCGATCCTCCATCGCCCCCTGAATCGCATCGACCGATTCGTCCCTCACCGCCATGATGAACGGGAAGCCGAATTTCTTCCGGTAGGTCTCGTTCAGTCGCTGGAACGTCTCGTACCGATCGGGGTGCAACTCGTCGAGCCCGGCGGAGGCCTGTTCCTCCTGTGATTCGTCGGTCATTTCGGTCCGTTCACCGAGATCGGGATGGGCCCGCAACAGCGCCAGCTGTTCCTCCCGTGAGGCGTTTCGAACGGTATCGGCCATCGACTGCTGTAGATCGTCGATAGAGGAGAACGGCCGTTTCGACCAGGTTCGCTCGGCCACCCACGGCGACTCCTCGTACACGCCACCGAGCACGTCGACGAACCGTTCTTTGTCGGCTTGGTTCAGGTCCTCGGCCGTGAGTTTCGTCATCGCATCTCAAATGGGGGTCACTCTTCACTTAAATCTTTCTTCAAGTTCATGGACAAGCCCCGCCCTCAAAGCGCCGAAGGCGCTTAGGGTGGGGTAGTTGACACGACATCCATGGGGAACGACGGGGAATAACGTCGTATCCGACGGCCAGCCCCCGGAAACAGGGTCCACCGACGGTGGTACCGTTCCCCAATCGACGGATACCCGGACCCGACGGCGGACGGACGGGCAGTTCCCGAGCGGTACAGGGGGACATATTTCCGATACCTTCAAAAGAAGCCGTGTGGTACCATATCACGGCCAGACGAATGGATCAGCAGCTCCACCAGTATATCGATGCGGAGAGGCTCCGGACGGACATCACGCGGACCGCCGAGTTCGGGACCGTACCCGTCGAGGAGGGGAACTGCCGAACGGTTCTGACGGGGACGGACGCCAACAGGCACGCTCGGGAGTACTTCGTCGAGAGACTCGACGAGCGAGGGCTCGACGTGTCGATCGACTCCGTCGGCAACGTCACCGGACGGTGGGTGCCCGACGGCGTGGATCCGGCCGCGCAGGCGGTTGCAACCGGCAGCCATCTCGATTCGGTCATTTCGGGTGGGATCTTCGACGGCGTGCTCGGTGTGTATGCCGGCCTCGAATCGATCCGTGCCATGCAGGACGCCGACCGGACCCCGACCCGCCCCATCGAGGTCGTGGCGTTCACCGAAGAGGAGGGTGGACGGTTCTCCGACGGCGTGCTCGGGTCGTCGGTCGCGATCGGTGCGACGAGCGTGGCGGATGCACTCGCGGTCACCGACGACACCGGCGTGACGCTCGGCGAGGCACTCGACCGGATCGGCTTCGGAGGCGAGGGACGGTTGGACGCGACCGAGTGGGATTCGTGGCTCGAGCTCCACGTCGAACAGGGGGCCCGGTTGGAGGACGCCCCCGCGTCTGCGGGCATCGTGACACACATCACCGGCACTATCCGCTGTCATATCGACGTCCTCGGTGAGGCGAATCACGCCGGGACCACCTCGATGGAGGCACGCACCGACGCGCTGACCGCAGCGAGCGAACTGGCGCTCGAGATCGAATCGACGACGAACGATATCGTCGAGACGGACAGCGACACCGCCGTCGGAACCGTCGGTCAGTTCGACGTCGAACCGGGCTCAATCAACGTCATTCCCGGCGCAGTCCATCTCGGGGTCGATATTCGCGACGTCGAGTACGAGTCTATGGAACGGATCGTCTCGAGTATCCGTCACTGTCTGAGCCGGTTGGAAGACGAGCGCGACGTGGAGACGGCGTTCAGCCGCCCGTACGACATCGAACCCACCTCGATGAGCGAACGCTGTATCGCGGCCCTTCGCGGCGCAGCCGCCCGAACGGGGATCGACACTCTGGAACTGCACTCCGGAGCCGGGCACGATACGATGCACGTCGCGAGAGCGACCGATGCGGGGCTTATCTTCGCACCCTCCGAAGGCGGGCACTCGCACAGCGCGGCGGAATGGACCGACTGGAACGACTGCGCTACTACGACACGTTTGCTCGCGGAGACGCTCTATGATCTGGCGACCGAGTAACGCCTCGGAGAACGAACCCGCGAGTACTGCGGAGACGCGGCGGGCTGCTTACTCCAGCAGACGAACCGTCACGTCTTTCATTCCGGTTCGGAGCGTTTCCTGTTCCATCTCCCGGAGTTCCTCGCGCGATGCATCCAGCGTCGCGACGTGGTTGCCGGCGAGTTCGCCCGCTGGACTCTTGAAACACGTCGATCCGCACGGGACGAGAATCTCCTGTTCGTTCCGGTAGCCCGGATACAGCAGGACGTCCCCGTAGGAGGGATACACCGTATGGTTCTCCCGTGGAAGCTCCGGTAGCTCGATCTCGTCGATGTTGATCCAGGTCGCGTGGCCGCTCCACCGAACGTGCATCAGCTCCGACTCCAGCGGGAGGAACTCCCGCATCGCTTCGACCGATTCCGGTGCCTCGTCCTCGAGCAGTTCCGCCGTAAACGTCCGCTCTTCGATCTCGAACTCTAACGAACTCATAGTGGGTGCTAGCGTGTAGCCGTTTCGGAATCGAGAGTCGGCGTAATTATCTCTTTCGGCTCTACAGCGACGGCGACGGGATCACGTCTCGCTGATCGATCTCGGCTACTCGTCACTCCAGACGGGACGTTCGCGCGGAACGAACTCCCCGTGACCGGGCTCGCCGACGACGTTCCCTTCGTCCGCGACGAGTTGCCCCCTGAGATACGTGCGCTTTACCTTGCCGGTGACGTCACGACCTTCGTAGATCGTGTAGTCGGCGACCGAAGCGTTGTTCCGAGCCGAGATCGTGTACGTCTCGTTCGGATCGAACAGCACGATGTCCGCGTCGGTTCCCGGTTGGAGCGTCCCCTTTTTCGCAAGCCCGAACGTCCGAGCCGGGTTCGCACACATTACGCGAACGAGAAACGGATAGGACAACCCTCGGTTGTTCACCGCTTCGTCGTGAAACACCGGGAGGCTGGTTTGAAGACCGTTCGCGCCGAAGGGGTCCTCCCACCACTCGCTGGTCTCCTTCCGTTCGCGGGTTTGCGCCACGTGATCGGTGGAAACGACGCTCAACGTGTCGTTGCGGAGGTATTCGAACATCGCGTCGGTGTCGTCCTCGGTACGAATCGGCGGCGCAATCTTCGGGAGGTTTCCCAGCTCCCGATAGATCTCATCCGTGAGCGTCGTGTAGTGAGTGCAGGTCTCCCCGCGAATACGGCTCCCGTCGTCCCGGTATCGTGCGAGCGCTTCGGCCGCTTTTCGACACGAAGTATGGATACCGTAGTACTTGGCTCCGGTTTCGGACGCGAGTCTGGCGACGTCGTCGGCGGCCATGGCTTCCGCGTAATCCGGCCGGGCCTCGGGGAGCCATTTCGGATCGTCTCGACCTTCGGTCCGGAACTCGGTCGTCAGCGATTCACAGACGCTATCGTCTTCCGTATGAGCGACGCCGACGGCATCCAGTTCGCGTAACCGTTCGAGAACCTCGCGAATGAAGCCGTTCGAGAGCCCGAATTCGTAGGTGGTGTACATCTTGAACGAGGTGATGCCCTCGTCGACGAGGGGGCCCATCTCTTCGAACAGGGCCGAATCCTCCCGGAGAATACCACCGTGAAGCCCGAAATCGACCACGGCTTCGCTACCGTTTTCGCGTTTTCGCTCGACGCCCTCCCGTAGCGATCCCGTTTCGTCCCACGGGCTTCCCGCACCGGTGTACGCCTGCCACGCGAAGTCGATAACCGTCGTTACGCCGCCGAGTGCAGCAGCACTGGTAGCGGTCTCATAGGTATCGAGCGAGACGTGGTCGTCGATGTGGACGTGCGGATCGACGACGCCCGACATCACGAGCAGTCCCGAGGCATCGACGGTTCGCTCGGTTTCCGGCATGGCGTGTTCGGCCCCGATACTGACGATCGTTCCGTCGTCTATCGCGAGCGCCCCGTCGAAGGTGTCCCGGCCGGTGACGATCGTCCCGTTTTCGATCACTGTCTCGACAGCCATCGTTCGTCTTTCTCCGTATGGCTACATAACTGGTAGTGGTACGTCTTCGACCGATCCTGGAGCGGAGGCGCCCCTCTCGAGGTGAGAGGGCTATTACGGCGTGTACACGAGACGTTCCCCGTTGATCTCGTCTCTTGGTCCCGCCAACAGCGACCCGCCCTCGGCGCAACCGAGGGCGGGGCTGATATGGCATAGTCGGCCGACGATCCTAGTACGTAAACGAGACGCGTCAGGTCCGTCGACGTCGCGATTCGATTTTGCCGTCCACGGTTACGAGTCCCGCGTCCAAACCCACCCCAAACCGATTTGAACGAAGTGGAGATACTGGCCCTTCTGCCTGCTCGCTCTCGACTAGACGGCGCCTGTCGTTTGTATATAACGAACATCGGCAAAATATTGAAGGGGGTCTGCACGAGATACCAGACCATGCCAACTAACGACACGCCCTCTGAACCGCGGACACTGACGACCGTGCTCAAGGCGGTCGATATCATGCGTGCCCTGATGCGGCTGGATGGAGCGGGAGTCACGGAGCTCGCCGATCACCGCGGCGAGTCCAAGAGTACGACGTACACCTATCTCAAATCGCTCGAAAAGGGCGGTCTCGTCACGAAGGCCGACACCGGCTATCGGCTGTCGTATGAGATGCTGATATTCGGCGAGTACGTCCGGAACCAAAGCCTCCTCTACACGATCGGGAGGAGCGAGATCGACAGCGTAGCCGCGGAAACGGGGCAGTATGCTCATCTCGTCGTCGAGGAAAACGGGCGCGGCCACAACCTGTACAAATCGAAGGGAGAGCAGGCGGTCGGGGACGACTATCAATTGGCCAAATTCCAGCAACGGGACTACCTGCACATCACCGCTTCGGGCAAGGCGATCCTCGCGTATCTCCCCCGAGAGCGGGTCGAGGAGATCGTCGACCACCACGGGTTACCCGCTCGTACTGAACGGACCATCACCCGACGGGAGCGGTTGTTCGAGGAACTGGCGGAGGTCCGTGAGCAGGGATACTCGCAAAACGACGAGGAGGAGATCGAAGGGTTTCAAGCGATCGGTGCGCCGATCAGATCCCGCGACGGATCCGTACTGGGTTCGATGAGCGTTTCCGGCCCGAAGAGCATGTTCGGTGACGAGTCCCAGTATCGAGAGATCATTGATCTGGTGATACGGACGGCGAACATCATCGAAGTAAACGTCAACATGTCACGGAGGAGTTCCGAGATACTCGACGACGAGCAGTGACGACCGTTCACCGATACGTCAAGTATTCAGTGGATTTCGTCCGGACCATGAGAACAGTGGCGGTAGAAAGCGGTGCCCCGGCCGCACGCCTGGAGCGATTGGCAGGGTAGTCATATCCGCCCTCGTCGAGGCTCCTAACGGCCCGTTTGTGTATGGTGAACAAGGCGAAAGAACGAGCGGGCAGTGGGGGATAGCAGCAGTAATTACAAACATACTATTGTAATTGATTGGCTGAGACACCGCACGAACCGCGTCGGAGGTACGAGGCCAACCCGCCATGAACGGCGGGGTTTGTATATATTGAACGCGTGTTCCGGCCGCGGCCAGTCCCCTGACGGCGACTGGCGGGAACGGTCGGGAGACCACACCAATGCAAAGGTTTAACATATCCCACACACATCACTCGGTTAGAAAATGTCCAATGAAAGCGATAAAGGGATTGAATTAGCGTACGGTCTCGACGAAAAACCACCGTTGCCCAAATCAATTCTCCTCGCATTGCAACACGTGTCCGTCATGATCGTTCCCTCGACCGCAGTCGCGTTTATCGTTGCGGGGGCAGTCGGGCTGGACGCCGCGGACACGACGTACTTGGTTCAGATGGTAATCCTGTTCGCCGGGGTAGCGACCATGGTTCAGGCCTACACCGTCGGCTCGGTCGGCGCCGGACTCCCCATCGTCATGGGGACCAGTTTCGCCTTCGTCGGGGCGATGACCTCCATCGGTGCGAGCTCCGGGCTGGACGTCGTCTTCGGGTCGATCGTCGTCGCAGCGGTCGCGGTCCCCTTCCTGCTGGGGTGGCAGTTCAAGCGGTTCCAGTCGTTCTTCCCGCCGCTCGTTACGGGCCTCATCGTCATCATCATCGGGCTATATCTCATCCCCGTCGGAATGGAGTACTCCGCGGGCGGGGTCGGAGCGGAGGACTTCGGGTCGATAGAGAACATCGGGCTCGCCCTAGTCGTTCTGGTGATCGCCGTCCTGTTCAACCTGCTCCTGAAAGGCGTCTGGCGAATGATGAGCATCCTCATCGGTATCGGCGTCGGCTACGCTATCGCGATCGGGCTCGGAGTCGTTGACTTCAGTCCGGTCGCCAACGCCGCGTGGTTCGCGGTGCCTACGCCTGGCGAATTCGGGTTCAGCCTCGAAGCCGTTCCGCTCCTCACGTTCGCGTTCCTGTTCCTCGTCTCGGGCATGGAGACGATCGGCGACATGTCTGGTATAACCGCTGCGGAAGGACGGAACCCAACGGGGGATGAGTTCCGTGGCGGTATCTTCGCTGACGGATTCGTCAGCGCCATCGGCGCCGTCTTCGGATCGTTTCCCCAGACCTCCTTCTCCCAGAACGTCGGTATCATCAACTTCACCGGGATCATGAGCCGACACATCGTCGGTATCGGCGGCGGCATCCTCGTCGTTCTCGGACTGGTCCCGAAGATCGGGGCGATCGTGACGACGATTCCCGATGCCGTGTTCGGCGGTGCGGTGTTGATCATGGTGGGCATGGTAGCCGCGAGCGGCATGCGACTCCTCTTTCTGAACATCGAGATGAACCGACGCAACATGGTGATCATCGCTACCGCGCTCGGACTCGGGCTAGGGGTCGAACTCGTTCCCGAGGCTCTCGCTGGACTTCCCCCCGGTGCACAGACGTTCTTCGGGGAGTCGGTCATCGTCACCGGCCTCACTGCACTCGCGTTGAACACGTTCGTTCCGGGTCACTCCAGCCCGTTGTTCGACGCACCGGATACCGTTCCACCCGTCTCCGAACCGGTCGAGGACGACTAATCCCTCCCGGGACCATCCTAACGATCTATAGAAGATCACTCGGAGTAGGGACACGGGATCGCTATTCGATCTTCGCTTTTCCAATGAGATCTTCGGCGGTCGCCGTGGCGTCTGCGAGGACCGCAGAAAGCGACACATCTATCGGGATGATTTCCCGGTCTTGCATGAGTACAGTGCCCGCACAGAGGACTGTCTCCACTTCGGACCCTTGGGCGCCGTAGACGAGCGCATGTACGGGATCGGGCGACGGTGTAAGGTGTGGTTTATCGAGATCCACGATAGCGATATCTGCGCGTTTACCGGCCTCTATCGATCCGAGGTTCTCGGCGTGTCCGATAGCCTCGGCGGCATCACAGGTCACCATATCGAACGCTTTCTGCGCAGGGATCACGCTGGAATCCCGGTGATATCCCTTGTGTGCGGTCGCGACGGCACCCGCGTCGGAGAGGAGATTGACGGTGTCGTTCAGGATCGAGTTATCCGTGCCGATCGCCGTCAGCACGCCGGTATCGAGCATTGAGACGACCGGTGCGAACCCGGTTGCGAGTCGCATGTTCGCTCGGTAGTTATGCACGACTGCGGTACCGGACCGGGCGAGCAGTCGAACATCGCGGGCGTTCATCTGAACGCAATGACCGAGTAGGGCACGGTCGCCGAGACACCCGATATTACGGAGATACTCGATACTCGAGAGTGCACCCCGCTCTCTGACTTCGGCTTTTGCTTCTGCAACGTGGGTCGTCGTCATCACGTCGTACTCCTCGGCGAGCCGATACGCACCCTGAAGCGCGTCCGACGTCGTCGTCGCGAGCGTTGCAGGCGCCGGCCAGACCGACTGTCTACCTTCGGTGTCGTGAAATTCCTCAATGAGAGCAGCGGTGTTGTCGAGAGCGTCTTCGGTTTCGACGATGAGCGCGTCCGAACCCGGATGAACCGATCTAGGATCTCGTGCCGTGATGTCCTCGAACAGCTGTTCGAATCCCCGATCAGGCACGAGATCCCGTATCCCGGCACCGTAGATGTTTCGTACGCCCATATCGTCATACACGTCAAGCTTGCGTCGTGTCGGTTCGAGGTCCGTCCAGTCGAGTGCCGTATCGTTCTCGACGAACGTCGTTATCCCCGACTGTATCGACTCGATACAGTATAACTGCGCCGCGAGTGCGTGCTCCTCGGGACGCATCTCGAAGAGTGCCGGTTGTTTCACGTTGAACAACCAGTCGTACAGGCCCCGATCTTGTGTGAACGCCCCACGCAAGAAGATATCGGAGACGTGCGTATGCGCATTGATCAACCCCGGTATCACCGCGCCGCCCTCGGCGTCGAGTAGTTGATCTGGTGATGTTTCGGCCTCAAGGCGGTCGGCAGAACCGACATCGGTGATCCGGTCGCCCGTCACGGCGACCGCACCATCGATAATGATCTGTCTGTCCTCGTTCTGTGTGATGATCGTTCCGTTGGTTATCAGTAAGTCTGTCATGTTGTCGGTGATCGTCGCATCGATTCAGTCGTTCTCGCGGAACTCGTTTCGATTGTAGGAGGAGTGTCTTAGTTCTTGAGAGAAGGGAGAGTTCCAGCGGGCGAAGGTGACTACCGCAGCCATCCCGGAGACCGAACGAGTGACCGACTCGGAATCGACCAAGGTAACGTCTGACGGCAGGAGGACGCGTAGCCGACACGAAGCGCACCCGTAGCGCGTCAGTCAGCTCTCTTCGAGTTGCGCCCGTATCTTCTCGGCTGTGATCGGAAGCTCGCTGACTCGAACCCCGACTGCGCGGCGAATCGAGTTGCTCAGGGCCGGCGGAACGCCGTTGACGGGGATCTCGGCGACGGATTTCGCGCCGAAGGGGCCCGTCGGTTCGTGCGTTTCGACGAGAATCGATTCAAGCGGGGGCTGATCGGCTGCCGTCGGCATCCCGTACTCACGAAATCCGAGCGTCTCGGGTGTCCCGTCCTCGTCGAATGAGAGCCCCGCGGATACCGCGAGCTCGTAGCTCATATGCATCGCTCCATCGACCTGTCCCTCCGCGAGATCCGGGTTGATAGCGACGCCGCAGTCGACCGCGAATACGAGTTTTTGGATCTCGAACTCGCCGGTGTGTTCGTTTACGGTCACGTCGGCGAACTGCGCGCCAAAGGGCGGCGGCGATTCGTCCGTACAGAAACTCGCCTGGCCCATCACCTGTGCGCGCACTTCGTCGCCGTAGATCGACTCGTAACCGATCTCCTCTATCGTAACTGATTCGCCGGTCTGCTCGGAGTGGACCGCTCCCTCGCGGGTCTCGAGGGCCTCCGTCGGCTCCTCGAGCATCCGCGAGGCGAACTCGAGCAGCTGCGTTCGCGCGTCCTCGGCGGCCTCTTTCACCGCACTCCCGGTAACGTACGTCGTCGAGGAGGCGTAGGCGCCGTAATCGAACGGGGAGATATCCGTATCCGAGGGCTGGACGAGAACGTTCTCGGGCTCGATCCCGAGCACTTCCGCGGCGATCTGGGCCATCGCGGTGTCCGCGCCGGGACCGATATCGACGGCCCCCGTCTGAAGGATGAACGAGCCGTCCTCGTTCATTTTGATGTGTGCAGTGCCGAGTTCGTCGCCGGCGACGCCACTTTTCTGCGCGGTGAGGGCGACACCGCAGGCTCGGTGGAGGTGGTCCTCGTCGGGCTGTTCGACGTCATCCCAACCGATGGCGGCCTTCCCGCGGGCGATACAATCGTCGAGACCGCACGAGCGGATCCGACGGACGTGTTCGCCCTTCATCGTGATGCCCGACGCGGTGTCAATATCGCCGTTTCCGATGAGGTTCCGCGAGCGGAGTTCGAGAGGGTCCATTTCCAGTTCGGCGGCGACCTCGTCCACGTGGCCCTCAAGCGCGAAGTGCCCCTGAGGGGCTCCGTAACCGCGTATCGCGCCCCCAATCGGGAGGTTCGTGTGGACAGCTTTCATCTCGAAGCGGATGTTCGGCGTGTGGGTGTACAGCGGCAGCGGTTTGGTCGCGATCGATCCCGTGACGGTCAGTCCATGCGGACCATACGCACCGGAGTTCGTCACCGCCGACATGTCGAGGGCCTCGATATCGCCCTCCTGGGTGACGACGCTCCGTAGTCGAACGCGGGCGGGACGTCGCGAGCGCATCGCGTAGAACTCCTCGCGGCGCGTGACCTCTAGTTTCACCGGCCGATCGGCGGCCAGCATCAGCGCCATCGTGATGGGCTCGATCAGCATCGACTGCTTGGAGCCGAACCCGGCACCGATGCGCGGTTTGCTCACCCGTATATCCCGAATCGGGACGTCGAATAAGTGCGCGAGTTGCCGGCGCGTGTGGTACGGGACCTGCGTGCTCGTGATGAGGTGAAACCGATTGTCCTCATCGCGATGCGCGATCGTCGTATGCGGCTCGGGAACACAATGGGACTGATAGGGCGTCTCCCACTCGGTTTCGGTGACGATCCAGTCGTCCCTGGTCGCTGCCTCCTCGAATGCGCCATCCACATCACCGATCTCGCCATCCGTGTGAGCCTCGATGTTCCGTGCGTAGTCCGCACCCGACTGGCTGTTCTCCACCCGGTCATCATCGTGTATCTGCGGCGCGTCGGGCTTCATCGCCTCCTCCGTGTCGAACACGGCGTCCAGTTCCTCGTACGTGACGTCTATCGCTCTGGTAGCCTTGTTTGCAGTGCTGGCGTCCTTGGCCGCTACCGCTGCGATCGGATCACCGACGAAGCGTACCTTGCGCCGGAGGACGTTCAGATCCCACGGACTCGGCTCGGGGTAGGACTGTCCTGCGGAGGTGTACATCGCATCGGGTACTTCCTCCGAATCCGGTGTGATAACCGCGTAAACGCCGTCCATGTCCTCGGCAGCGCTCGTATCGATCTCGGTTACGTACCCGTGTGCGATATCAGATCGCAAGACGGCCGCCTCGGCGAGATCAGGGAAGTTCTGCGCGTAGTCGGCGGTGTATTTCGATTCGCCCGTGACGATTTTTCGAGCGTCGTTTTTCTCTTCGCGTTTGGAGATGGCCCGTCGCTCGCTCTTTGCTTTCCGATTGTTCGGCGTCTCTTCCCATTCGAGTGGATGTTCGATTTCGACCGACGAGGACTGGTGCCGATCGTCATCGCCTGTTGAGTCGTCAGTCCTACTCATTTGTGCTCACCGTCGTTAAACACCCCATTCGAACAGGTCCTTGTATCGTGGGTCAGGTCGCCACCGTCAGTAGCAACGGTCTGATCGCCGCTCATTCGTCCGGCGGCGTCCTGTACGGCATCGATGATCTTCTCGTAGCCGGTGCATCGACAGAGATTCCCCGAGAGACCCTCGCGGATTTCGACTTCGGTTGGGTCGGGATTGTCTTCAAGCAAGCTTCGCGACTGCATGATCATTCCCGGGATACAGAATCCACACTGGAGAGCAGCGTTGTCGACGAACGCTGCTTGAACGGGGTGGAGGTCGTCCTGCGTGCCGAGACTCTCGATAGTCTCGACGTCCGTCCCGTCGATGGTGGCAACCGGCTTGATGCAGGAGCGTTCGGGTTCTCCATCGACGGTCACGGTACAGAATCCACAGTTACCCGTGTCACAGCCGCGTTTCGCGCCGGTGTAACCGTTGCGTCGGAGGACATCGAGAAGTGAATCCGAGCGTTCGGCTTCAAACGTCCGTTTAGTCCCGTTCAATATAATGTCGATTTCCATGGGTATGAAGAAGTCATGTGCGACGATAACACATATATGTGCCGGTCGAATAGCTACTCTATGCACGGAGCGACGGGTTCGTGGAGTGCCACCACGCCCGAACTCTTCGAACGAATTAGGCATGCTATCGAGGACGATTCTTCGCTTGCAGTTGCGACCGTGGTCGATGTCGAGGGGGCAGCCTATCGACGACCGGGAGCGAAAATGGTTATCGAACCCGATGGAACGTCATATGGCGGTATTACCGCTGGTTGTCTCCAGGACCCGCTACGAACGGTCGCAAGCGAAGTTCTCGAATCGGGACGCCCGACCGTTGTCACGTATGACCTCACGAATAACGACGGCTGGGGGCTTGGTCTCGGCTGTAATGGGGTTATCGATGTCCTCATCGAACCGGTTGATGATTCCTGGCAGCAAGCGGTTGATGCCTACGCGAACCGCCGAGCGTGTAGCCTCATAACAGTCGTCGAAAGCAATGATCCATCGATCCCGGTCGGGGCACGGACTAGCATTGGAGAATTTCAATCAGCGTATACTGACCATGTACACAGCCGTGTTTCACTGCCCGACTCGGTCGTCAGTGATATCGAGGATCATGCGCGAGCGTGCGCAGTTGATGGAAGAATCGACCGAATACATGTTTCGACCGAATCAGGAGAGATCATGCTCGTTATTGACGGCGTAGAGCCCCCACAGCAGCTAGTCATATTCGGGAGTCAGCCGGATGCCCAAGCGGTTGCGCGCCTCGCAACGCAAGTTGGTCTTCGGGCCACGGTCGCCTCAGCCCGTGGCGGGCGAGCGAATAAGGAAGCGTTCCCTGCAGCAGAACGCGTTCTGGCGATCCATCCGACTGATCTCTCCGAGGCCGGGCTTGACGAACGAACAGCCGTTGTCATTATGTCTCATAACTTCATCGACGATAGACTCGCTCTCGAAGCGGCCCTCGAGACGAAAGTGCCGTATATCGGGCTAATGGGGCCACGAAAACGATTCGAGGAGCTCGAATCGGCGCTGCAGGACGATGGAACCACACTGTCCGACCACGATCGAAACCGTATCGCGGCTCCGGTCGGTCTCGACCTAGGCGGCGGTGAACCGATGGAGATCGCACTGAGTATCGTATCGGAGGTCGTCGCGGTCGGGCACGGTCACACCGGTGGGTGCCTCACAGACCGGATCGATCCGATTCACGACCGCCAGCTCGCCTCGCCGGACTGAGGCAGCCGAGGTCTTTCGCTCCGAACACGACGGCCGCACCGGTCGTCAAGGCATTCGCTGGCGCGACGTCGATCTTGACGAACAGACGGCCCCCGTGCGCGGAAAGAACCAGCAACGCCAACCCGCGTGATACGCATACATACGAATTAATAACCTGCATGAACCGCATCAGCAGCTAGTGTTCATTGTATTCATCTATCGATCGTGTTCATTAAGTATGTTCATAGAATACATCCATTATAGTTGTTCAGTGATGGTGTTCATCGATGATGTTCACTACAACACAGAAATGTTTTCATTCCTTAGTTTGTCTGACGAACATTCATAAAGATCCAAAGTCATGAACAAGGTATGTTGGCGTATTCAACGTACAGCGAGGCTGGTGGAGTCGGGAAGACCACGACAGCCGCCAATCTCGCTGTTGCTCACGCGCGAGCGGGCCTCAAACCGCTTGTCGTTCCGCTTGACCCGCAAGACGGCGATCTCTCGCGTCTCTTTGGCGTTGATGACCAACGAACGGAGCCCGTCGATAATCTCGTTCGACATATGATCCGCCGACCGAAAGGCGATCTGAACGATCTCATCCGTACTGTAGAAGGGGTCGACATCATACCGGAACACAACATGCTCTCGGATCTCGCAGAGTACCTTCAGCGAGAAAAAGAGCAATCCGAAGCCATGGGAGAAGCGTTCGGAATGCACGCACAACTCCTTCGCGTACTCAGAGAGGCAGGCGTTCCCGACAAATACGACGTCCTCATCTGTGACCCACCAGCAACGGAAGGCCCCCATCTCTACAACGCGATTCACGCCACTCGATCACTTGTCATTCCAGTCGAACCGAGTGCGAAGGGCAAAGCAGCCGTCCAAGGACTTGAATCACTTGTGGGAGGCCTCGAGGAGCAGCTCGGCGTTCAAGTCGGTGTACTAGCAGCAGTACCTATCGGATTCAAAGATACACGTGATCAGCGAACAATTCTTGGCGAGATGGACTACCCGATCCCGGAGATCATCGGTGAACGTGCATCCTTGATGGAGGGATGCTGGATGCGACAATGCTCGGCATTTAGGTACGTTCGAGAATTTCGCGACCGGCGTCGTGACTACGAGATCGAGACACTCGCTCAATTCGATCTCATAGCCCGACACTTGGAATCGGAAGTCGGACTTGAGGCGCCGAATCCGCCCGAGCCAGGCGATATAGACCATCAGGTGGTGGTAGCATGACGGGCATGAAACAGGGAGCAGGAGAGAATCCGTTCGCCGAGGATCCCGATCCGGACGCAGAAAGCGCTCCCTCGTCGACTGATAAACCACATGACGATATATCATATCCGAACGCTCCTGAAGAGGAGAAAGCAGACGATCCACAGCAGGTGGAATCGCAACCAATGCAAATCCCATACAAGTTTCGCCGAAGTAGCGTGCAAGATGGACGTGATCGTGTCCCGTTGTTTCTTCATGCTGAGACAAAAAGCGACGAACGGGATGCACTCCGGACACTCGAGAATCAGTTCGGCGATAACGTTTCGTTGACTGATCTCCGGGAAGCGCTCGTCATAGTCGGTCTCGATCATCTCGATGAGGTAGAAACACAGTTACAACAGTGGGGGTATGGAATAACGTTTGACGAGTAGAGCGGTTCATATAGAGAGGGTAGTTCGTTATAGACAGGTCGTGAGTCGCATCGTCGGACCAGCATTGCCGGGGAAGTACTCCTCCGCGGCGTCACGGAGGGGCCTCTCATCCTCTGGACGCGGGGTTTCGTCGAGGGTGGCGGGTGTCGTCTCCTGTTCGAGGTGGTGGTGGCGGCCAATCTTGAACCCCGGAACCTCGACCGTCGGGAGACCGTAGAACGGTTCGCCGTCTAGCGTCACAGTGAAAACCGGGAAGCGTTCGGGGATGAAGTTCGGTGGTTCGTCAGGCGGTAACCAACCGAGTACCTGACGTTCAGGAGTCGCGTTCGCCTGAAGTTTCTCAACGAGTTCTTGGGCCCACGGACCGGCGCTGATGACGAGTCTGTCCGCCGTATACACGTCGTCCTCGCTCTCGACGCGAATGCCTGACGAGGTCGCGTCCCAGTCGCGGACCCACTCTCGAGCGTGTATCTCGCCACCGTTATTGAACGCCTTTTCGACGTGAGCGACGAGACACCGGTCGGACGCGAGAAAGCCGCCGTCGGGCTGGTACACGCCTTTGAATCCGTCCGGTAGCTGATACCCGGGAAATCGGGCCGAGAGTTCGTCGCTTCTCAGCACTTCGAACGGCAAATCGTGTTCTTCGCAGACCCCAATCGTACCGTTGAAATTCCTCTCGTCCGGTCGACCCGCCGTAACCGACCCGTGAAGGTGAAGCAACTTGCGTCCGTTCTCCTCCTGTAACGTTCTCCAGTTTTCGTAAGCTCGGTGAACAAGGGGTACATATTCCGGGTCCTCGAGATACGCCTTGCGAATGATCCGAGTGACGCCGTGATTGAAACCGTTCTCGTGAGGAATGTCGAACTGTTCTAATCCGAGAACGTCGTGCCCGCGCTTTGATAAGTGATACGTTGCTGCACTTCCCATACCACCGACGCCGATAATGATGACGTCGTAGTGATTAGCTGATCTCGTCATTGAGCGAGTTTCGAACGGCAACAGTATGTTGTAATATAATGTAGTGAACCGGATCTTATTACTGGTTCCTAGTCACGATACTCGAACCGTATCGCCGCGGGGGTCGAGTACTGATGAAGCGACCGACCGGCATCGTTCGTTGCTTACCGGTTTTCCTCAGCGTGCGACCGCCCTCGCCGGAGAAGTATTTACTTATCCACGACATGTGGAACCACTTCAGCCACTACTCTATTTCATTTTGTCAATATATAATATAGGATACCATTGTATATAAGGGATCTATGATCGAAAAGTGGAGGGGTAACAGACATACGGTTGTAATAGAAAGTTGAAGTCGTCGCTTCGGAACACCGGACATGCCGCGGGCCGTCCGTTCGCGACTCGCAAATGCATTACTCGACCCGCCGTTAGAGTGGCGAAATCGACCACGTCTTTCGATGCTAAGTACCCGTTCCGTATAACGGCGTCCAATCGACGTTGGGAACGTTCCTCACACTATCGTTCGTCCATTGCGAACAGATCCTGGTTGCGACGATCGATGTTCGAAATTCCCATCGACGGCCGGTCGCTAGTCGTCCTCGCCTCTCTATTCCCGAATCGTACGATATGATAGCTGTTTTCTGTTAGACAAATATGACGACGACTCCGAGCTGATGTTCGAGTGTGACGAACGAACGTTCGAACGAAGTTTTCGAAAATCGTTCTGGCAGGGGTTATCGGTGCTGGTTAGCGACCGCTCGACCAGCGTCCCTAGCCCGAACTCACATCTCAATCAGGACCTTCCCGTCGACGCGTTCAGCGGCTTGTTCGATTGCGTTGTCCGCGTCCGAAAGACCGAACGTCGAAGTAACTATCGGAAGGTTGTCGAGGTGGCCTGCGGCCATTAGACGAATCACTCGGGGGTACACTTGATGACCAGTATGACCCTCGGAGCCGTAGAGCTGTGCACTGTTTCCTTGGAGTTTCCGGAGTTCGACCTCGGGCGCCGTCGCCGCGTTACTGATGTGGACAACGTTCGCCCGCTCCGCGAGCGAGTCTTGAATCGCCGGATACGTCTGTGTCACCGCACCGGCTGTTTCGACGTGGACGTCAGCTCCCTCACCTCGAGTCAGTTCATTGACTACCTCTACCGGATCCGTATCGATCGGGTTGTAAACGTGTTCAAAGCCGAGTTCGTTAGCGACGGCGCGTCGTCGATCCGATGGTTCGAATCCGATGACCTTGCCTGCGCCTGCAGCCCGCGAGACGTTCATGCCAGTTAGTCCGATCGGTCCGAGACCATGGTAGACGTGATAGTCGCCCGGGAGTATGCCATCGGCCCGTTGAAACAGGCCGTAGTAGGAAATGGTGCTCGGCTCGATCGTCGCTCCGGCTTTTAGAACCGTCTCTTCGTCGTCGTAGCTCTCCCATAACGGGTCGATGTTCCAGAGAATCTTTTCAGGAACAGCGACGTACTCGCTGAACGCGCCAGGGATGGTAAAGCCGACTTGTTCGAAGTTCTCGCAGTGACCATGAAAGCCCTGTCGGCACATCTGACATCGGCCACAGTAATCAGTCACTTCGGCCGTTACGAGATCGCCCTCGTCGAACAGGTCCGCGTCGGCGCCGGTCTCGACGACCTCCCCCGAGAACTCGTGTCCGGTAACGTTCGGAAAGCGCGTGTACGCCGAGTAATGCATGTAGCCGTCGTCGTCGGTCTCGATCATCGCGACGTCGCTCCCGCAGATGCCCGCGTACCGAACCCGGACGAGCACTTCGTCGTCGTCCGGCGTCGGCCGCGATCGCTGCTCGACCGACATGGACGGGTCCTTCCAGACGGCGGCGCTGTTCATCGCTTTTCTCGTCTCCTGCTCCGACTCGGAGAGGTCGTAGTCGGATCGGGGACTCCAGTCGGCATCGAGTACGAGTGCCCGCATGCGTACACCAAGCCGGCCCCCCGATATAATTCTATGGGACCTCAGAAGACCTGCCAGCCGCCGTCGACGTACATCGTCTCGCCGGTCACGTACCCGGCCTGATCGCTCGCGAGAAAGAGGACTGCCGGCGCGACGTCCTCCGGGTAGCCGGGGCGATCCAATGGAATCGGTTTGACGAGATCGTCGGCCACAACCGCTTGTTCCTTCTTTTCGGCGCCGGCGCCGAACTCGGTCGCGATGTGTCCGGGCGCGACGGCGTTGACGCGGACGTCGTGTTCAGCGAACTCGAGCGCCGCCCCCCGCGTGATCATCCGAATGGCTCCCTTCGTCGAATCGTACGGCACCTGGTTTTTCTGGGCGTGTGTCGAACTGATGGAGGCCGTGTTGATGATCACCCCTCCCTCGCCACGGTCTTTCATGGCCTGGCCTGCGACCTGACACCCACAGAACACACCTTTCGAGTTGATGTCGTGAATGAACTCGAAGTCGTCGATCGAGACGTCGAGCATCTCCTCACGCACGAACACACCCGCGTTGTTGACCATCACGTCGACGCCGGGGGACGACGTCCTCCGAGCAGTCGAGTTCTGTCCGTCGACACCGATCTCTTCGGCTCGCTCGACGACGGCAGCCAACGCGTCGGGATCCGATACGTCCGTCTCGACGAACTCCGCGGTTCCTCCGTCGGCTTCGATCGCTTCGTGTGTGGGGGTTTGCGCATCGACGTCCTTCGATGTCGCACGGATATCGGCGTTCAGCACCGTCGCGCCCGCCCGTCCGAACTCCAACGCGATCGCACGCCCGATCCCGGAACTGCCGCCAGTCACGATAACGGTCTCTCCCTCGAAATCGAACTTCGTCCGTCCCATGTCCTCACGATGGTCTGGTCCACGGATAACACTAGTGGACCGACGCCGACGAATGCGTGGCCATCCGTCCCGTCGTAGCGCCGCTCGGGGATGATGGTAAGGCGATAGCGAAGAGTGGGTCGAACGGTCGATCCTCGGGCGGCCGGTTGACGTCGCTTTCCGTTGGGCGCTCACCGCGTTCAGCGGTCCGAGACCGGTGAGGAGGCGAGCGCGTTCTCGTACGTCTCGATGGCGCGCTCGGTGCTTTCCATCATTTGCGTGGTGTCTTTGCCCGCGATGAGGAAGTCGAAGCCGTCCCGAACAGTCGATTCGATGTCGTTCAGATCGACCGTGAGCGTTCCGACGGGGACCCCCGCTTCGTGTCCCGTCTCGATGACGTGTTCGACCGCGTCCCTGAACTCCTCGCGTTCCCACTCGGCGAACATGCCGAGCGTTCCCGAGAGGTCGGCGGGCCCGACGAACAAGGCGTCAATACCGTCGACGTTGGCGATCTCCGCTACGTTATCCAACCCGTCCTCGGTCTCGATCTGCGCGATCGTGAGGATCGATCCGTTCGCGGTGGTGACGTACTCCTCCATGTTTCGTCCGTAGCCCGTCGCGCGACTTCCCGCGATACCGCGGATCCCCTCCGGCGGATACCGAAGCGCATTGACGAGATCCCGGGCTTCCTTCGCCGAGCCGATCATGGGAACCATGATGCCGGCGACGCCGATGTCGATAACGCGTTTTATCCGAACCGGATCGTTCCACGGGACCCGAACGACGGTGTCGGTCTCGCCCGGCGCGGCGTCGACCGCCCGCGCCATGTCCTCGACGGTCTCGAGATTGATCGTCGTATGCTCTATGTCGATGACGAGGAAGTCGAGGCCGAGGCGGGCATTGACCTCCGCGACCGTGGGATGCCCGATCGAGATCCACGTGCCGATCGGATGGGCTCCGGATTCGATGGCCTCTTTGGTTCGATCGGTCATCGGCTGTGTCCGCCTCCACGAGCGGGTTGATCGTAGGCGTGATCGGGAGCGATACGGATCGGCACTGAAAGTGGTCTATCTCGCATGGCGTATGTCCTATCGATAGATCGGTACGAGATAATAACTTTGGGGGTGGCCGATCGCGCTCGAGCCGGTGCATCGTTCATCGGCCGTCTCGACGGAAGTCCTCGGACCGTTGAGCATAACATACAAGGCATTCTCGAAGAAACTCGGTTCACGGTATTCATGTACGAGGACTTCGCGTCGAAGCTCGCCGCCACGATGTGGGCGGATTTCGACGACAAACCCGACCGTACCGACGGCCACCCGGCCGAGATCACCGACCTATCGACGACCGTAATCGACGGGAACTTCCCGTGGACGATCGTCACCGTCGAGACCGACGAGGGCGTGACGGGGATCGGGGAAGCGTATCCCTCGCCAGGCGTCCACGAGGTCATCTCCGACTACCTTCGACCCGTCCTCGTCGGGGAGAATCCGACCGACGTCGAGCGCCTCTACAACTTGATGCGCGCGAGTCTCTCGGGACGTGGTTCCCAACAGGGTATCGGGACGATCGCCATCAGCGGCGTCGAGATCGCACTCTGGGACGCCGCCGGCAAACTCCTCCACCAGCCGATCTACCAGCTGCTCGGCGGCAAAATGCGGGAAGAAGTGATGGTGTACGCCGACTGCCACGCCGGTGAAGCGATGGTCGAATCCGCAGAGGAGGGCCAACAGGAGGAGACGTACCAGCCCGAGGCCTACGCGCGTGCCGCTCGTATGGCGGTCGACGACGGCTTCGATCTCGTGAAGTTCGACCTCGACGTCCCGTCCGGACGGGAACTCAACCGGAAGTCGCGCCACTTCGACCCGCCGGAGATCGAGCACAAGCGCCGCATCGTCGAGGCCGTGACCGAGGAGGTCGGAACCGACGCCGAGGTCGGCGTCGACCTTCACTGGAACTTCAACCCCGAGACGGCAGAACGGCTCTGTCGCGCCATCGAGCCGTACGATCTCGCGTACGTCGAGGACCCGCTCCCGCCGGAGAACGTCGACGCGCTGCGCGAACTGAAACGGCGCGTCGACGTGCCGTTGCTGACCGGCGAGAACTGCTACGGCCGACATGACTTCCGCGACCTGATCGGAAAACAGGCCGTCGACTTCCTCGCACCCGACGTTCCGAAGACCGGCGGGATCGCCGAGACGAAGAAGATCGCCGACATGGCCGAGGCCTACTATCAGACGCTCGTCCCCCACAACATCGGGAGTCCCGTCGCCACCGTCGCGACCGCACACGTCGGCGCGACGGTCCCGAACTTCTACGGCCTCGAGTACCACGCCCGGGAAGTCGGGTGGTGGGAGGACCTCGTCGTAGGTGACGATCTGATTCAGGGCGGGACCATGGCTGTACCCGACGAACCCGGACTGGGCATCGAACTCGACTGGAACGTCGTCCGCGAACACGAGAAGTCGTAGCTGCTCGGACGTCACTGCCGGTTTCTGTGGAGCGGTCGTCGTCCGCTCCGACGAACAAGAACACTGGGGCGTCGGATCACCCCCTCTCGTAGACCTCTGTGTGGCTATCAAACTCGAGTCGGGCGAAGAAGAACGTCGGTGAGGTGTCGTTTGCCCGCGTGAGTCTCTCTTATTCGTTCCCGAGTCGTTCACTGTTCTAGGCGCGCGTCCCGCCCCCGTCGTTTCACGATCGGGATACCGGAGCGTTCCGGCGAATCGTGGGCTCAGTCGCCGCGAACCTGCTGCCAGACGTCGTAGTTCTGCTTCGCGTGGACGAGCCGTTTCTCCGTTTGGTTCTCGATCTCGATGGTGTAGTGGCCGTCGTAGCCGGCCTCCGACAGCGCCTCGTTTATCCCCTCGAAATCGAGAATACCTTGTCCGAGGTCGACGAACGATCGGAAGTAATTGATGACGTTGTCGAGATGGAAGTCGGCGTTCGACAGCGCGTCACGGTTCGAGGTGAAGTCCTTGACCGGGTCGATGTCCTTGAGGTGGACGTAGGCGATGTCGTCGGCGAACCGCTCGATGCCGTCGGTGACGTCTCCCTCGGGGTAGTTCTCGCCGTACGGGTAGTAGTGGGCGGTGTCGAACACGAGTTCCAGCCCGTCGACGGCGTCGAGGTAGTGGCGTATCTCGTCGGGTTGCTCGACCGCCGTCGCGCCGTGATGGTGGACAAGCGGCCTCACCCCGTCATCGAGGGCCGCGTCGCTTATCCGCGACAGCCACCCTTCGACGGTCGATTCGTCGTGTCGACCGCGCTGTGGTGGCAGTATTCCGACGAACTCGGCCCCGAGGTCGGCAATCGTCGGCATTACGTCGACCATTCGTTCGACCGCCGCCTCGGTTTCGATCCACTCTCCCATGGCGAGGTAGAGCTCAAGTCCGTAGTCGTCGATCCACCGGTCGACGTTCTCGGCCCCCGCGGCTCGGATCTTTTCGATACCTATCTCGACCCCGTCGTACTGGCAGGCGGCGATGTCGCCGAGTGCGTGCTCGATCTCCTCAGCGCCGTACATTATCGTGGCGTATCCGGTACCCATGAGAAACATCGTCGTAGCACGTCGAAAAATAGTTTCTGGATTCGAGATAGGGCAGACGCTCCGTAGTGACGCTTCCGGTCGTCGTCACCTGCGTTCCACTCGTCTCGTCACGTCACTCCCGGACGAACGGTATAGGCGTACGCTTTCGGAATCACAAACGATATATGCGAATATCGAGTGCGCTAGTATATGCCAAGGTCGATAGACAGCATTCTTCTCGCTGCCGGTCCGAGCGACCGTGATCACGTCGATACACTGCTCGACGAAGCACTCGCCGTTGCAGCCCCGACCGGAGCGACGGTCCATCTCCTCCACGTGTTCCCGCGCAATGAGTACGAGGATCTCCTCGAACAGATGCAGATCGAATCCGCAGGTGGCACCATCCCACCCGACGAACTCGCGGCACGCCACGACAGCATCAGTACGCCAGCGGCCCGACTCGAGGAGTCCGACGTCGACTACGAGATCCTCGGTGTCATCGGGGATCCGGATTCCGAAATCGTTCGCATGGCGAACGACCTCGACGTCGACCGTATCGTCATCGGAGGGGCCAGTCGGTCGCCGGCCGGCAAGGCCGTTTTCGGCGACCACGCCCAGCAGGTACTCCTCAACGGGTCCTGTCCCGTGATGTACGTCCAGCGGGACTGAAACGGGTCTCGCGGTGAACCGCACGTCCCCTACGGTCCGACGAAGGGGGCGATCGCCCTCGATGCTACGCTCGGGGTCGCGGACGAAGACGTCCGCGTCAATGCCACCGTGCTGGGCCACACCGCACCGAATTCGGACGACCGGATCGGAGAGTACACCTCGGAAAGCGGCCAACGCTCGTGATACGACGTATGTACTGAAACTGATGGAAAGCGATTTAACCCCATGGTGTATCCGATCATACGGTTCGTCGACACGAAAGCGACAACTGGGAGCCAACCAATGAGAGCAGCACGATTCCACGACAGCGGAGACGTTCGTGTAGAGGACATCGAAAGTACCCCCGTCGGTGAGACGGATATCCGCATCGAGATTGAAGCCTGTGGTATCTGCGGGTCCGATCTGCACGAGTACCGGATCGGTCCCCACATCACGTCCCGAGAACCGAACCCCCGAACCGGACAAAACATCCCGATCACGTTGGGCCACGAGTTCAGCGGGACGGTGAGCGAGGTCGGCGCGGGGGTGTCGCGCATCGCCACCGGCGATCGCGTGACGGTCGAGCCGAACATTCCCTGTGGCGACTGTCTCTACTGTGAGGACGGGAAGTACAATCTCTGTAAAAACGCCGCCGCCGTCGGGTTCCACACCGGGGCTGGCGGGTTCGCGGAGAACGCAGTCGTTCCCGAACAGCAGGTGCACGTTCTCCCCGACGACGTCACGCTGGAGGACGGCGCGCTCGTCGAACCGCTCGCCGTCGGCCTCCATGCGGTTCGGCAGTCGGGGCTCCAGGCGGGCGACACGGTCGGCGTGTTCGGCTGTGGTCCGATCGGACTCACGGTCGTCCGCGCCGCGACTGCGGCCGGGGCGAAGCGCATATTCGTGTCGGAACCGAACGAGAGCCGCCGCGAGGTCGCTCTCGAACTCGGGGCCGACGTCGGCATCGATCCGATGGACCAAGACGCAGTCGACGCGATCAAGAAAGAGACCGACGACGGTGTGGAGATCGCATTCGAGTTCGCCGGAATCGGTCCCGCGTTCAACGCAGCCGTCCAGAGTACACAGCGCGACGGAACGATCACGGTCGGGAGTCTCAACGATTCTGATATATCAACTAACATAAACGATATCGTCACGACCGAACGGAAGGTCGTGGGAACGAACTGCTACGGGTTCCCCCCGCGGTCGTTCAGGACCGAGTTCGACGCCATCATCCAGTCGCTCGCGGCTGGCGACATCGACACCGACGCGTTCATCACCGGCCGAATCGACCTTAAGGACATCACTGAGGAGGGCTTCGAGGCGTTGCTCGACTCCGAGACGGATCACGTGAAGATCCTAGTCGAACCGTAAGGGGTCTCCCTCGCGTCCCACACCAGAGAGGTTCCACCACATGAACTCATCACTCGAAGCAAAGACGATACCGCAAGATACCGGTCCGGAACGAGGGGGTCGACGTCGATGATTCGACCGTCGATTTGTCTGGAGATGATCTACGAGGACGTGCCGTTCGTCGACCGCATCGACCGCGTCGCCGATCACGGCTTCGACACCGTCGAGTTCTGGACCTGGCCCGACAAGGACCTCGACGCCGTCGAGGCCCGCCTCGACGAACACGACGTGTCCGTCGCCGGGATGGCCGCGAACACGGAACCCCGGCGTCCCGAGGAACTCGAGCGGGCGTTGACGGACCCGACGAAGCAGGACGCCGTCGTCGGCGATATCGAGGAGTCGATCGAGGTCGCAGAGCGGTTCGACTGCCCGAACCTCATCGTCCTCGTCGGACCGGAGGTAGAGGACTACACGCGCGCAGAGATGTACGAGAGCGTCGTCGCCTGCCTCCGGGAAGTCGCGCCGACGGCCGAAGCCGCGGGCGTCACGCTGATCGTCGAGCCGCTCAACACTACCGTCGACCACGGGGGCTACTTCTTCGAAGAGTCGAGCGTCGGCTTCGACATCGTCCGCGAGGTCGAGAGTCCCGCGGTGAAGATCAACTTCGACATCTACCATCAGCAGATCACCGAAGGTAACATCATCTCGACCATCACGGAGAACCTCGACGCCATCGGTCACGTCCACGTCGCGGACGTCCCGGGCCGCCACGAACCCGGGACGGGAGAGCTGAACTATCCGAACATCCTCGCCGTGCTCGACGACGCGGGATACGACCGCCACGTCGGGTTCGAGTACAGCGCCGCGGGGGACGACGACCGAGCACTAGCCGCGATCCGAGAACTCGTGACGGAGTAGACGGTCGCCGGGGTCACGCCGATGCAGTCGGGCTGACGACGTCGACCTCTGTGGAGCGTGTCGCTCCCTCATCGTTCGAACGAGACGACTGTCTTGATCGTCTCGTTCGAATCCGGGAACTCGTAGTTCTCATGGACGAAGGCGTGCTCCCAGCCGATGATGTGGCCCGTTGGCCACCACGCATCCATATACGGGTGGTCGTCGGTGACGAGGATACGCTCCCACTCGCCAGCCGTTCCCGTACTGCCCACGAACGGCGGAGGCGCCTCACCCGAAGGTATAACACCACCTGTCGGAAACCAGGGGACGATGCAATTCGGAGTCATCGGTTGTGGCACGGTCGCACAGATCATGCACATCCCCTACCTAGCGGAGCTCCCGGACGCAGAGCTGTACGCATTCGTCGACCCGGCCGAAGACCGGGCTACCGAACTTGGGGACAGGTACAACGTCCCCCACGTGTACGCGACCCACGAACCGCTTCTCGAAGAACGCGGCGACGAACTCGACGCGGTGATCGTCCTCACGCCGGCGCAGGCGCACGCGGACGTCGTCGTCGACGCGTTGGATGCGGGCATCCACACGCTCGTCGAGAAACCGATCGCGGCGACGCTCGAGGACGCGACCGCGATGGTCGAGGCGGACGAGGTCTCCGACGCGACGGCGATGGTCGCGTACATGAAACGGTACGATCCCTCCTACGAGCGGGCTCGAGAGCGGATCGACGGCCTCGAGGCCATCGACCTCGTCACGGCCTACGACGTGGATCCCGACCACGGACGGATCATCGACGAGGTGTACGACCTCGTCGGTGGGAGCCCCCCTTCGGACCTCATCGAGGAGAGCGCCGCCAAGCGACGGAGCGACATCGAGCAAGCGATCGGAACCGACGACGAGGTGCTCACGGACGCCTACGACTTCCAGCTCGACCACCTCTGTCACGACGTGAACGCGCTCCGCGGACTGTTCGGCGAGGTCGAGCGCATCGATCACGTCGACGTCTTCGCCGGGGGGCGGTACGCGTCAGCGCACCTCGTCTACGAGGACGGCGTTCGGTGTGTACTGGAAACCGGCGACTCTGACCGGAAGTGGTTCGAGGAGTTCATCCGCGTCGACGGACCCGACGGAATGGTCGAGGTCGACTTCTCGAACCCGTTCATCAAGAACACACCGACCGAACTCCGCGTCAAACGGGGCATCGAGGAACTCTCGGAGACGGTCTCCACGCCGTCGTACGACGAGAGTTTCAAACGGGAGATAGCGTACTTCATCCAGTGTGTCGAGGGCGACGCCGATGTCCGCACCACGTTCGCCGAGGCGCGCGAGGACCTCCGTGTCATCGTCGACCTCTTCCGGGCGTACCAGGGCGAGCGCCCCCGAACCGATCGGGAGGGGTAATCGCAGCAATCGGTACGACAGGCTGGTTGGTCCCCGCGCTCATGAAGGACGTGATAAACGACGGGTCAACGCTCACGCACCGACACGAGTGTCGGTACGCTCACGTTCCGAACCACGCCGTTCAGTCGTCGACTCTCCCACAATAGCACTGGAAACTCAGCAGAACGCCAGGCTCACAACCTTCGACGCGTTCCACGCTGCGCTCTTCCGAACGAATGGCTCGTTTCAGTCGATAACAACATTTATGTACCACAGGAATGATTGACATTCTCATGGGTGCGGAAACACAGTCCGCAGTAGTCGACAGAGTCAGAGCTCCGTTACTGGAGTACTTAATCAAGTATCCCGTCTTAGTCGCCATTCTGACGTGGATCGGCGTCACCGCGCTGTTCGTTGTCCTGAACCCCTCGGTGATGCTTCAGCCGAACATCTGGGGGAACATCTTCCGCCAAACGGCGCTAATCGGCCCTGTAGCGATCATGGTCGCCGTACTGATGATCGGTGGTGACTTCGACATGACTGTCGGTGCCAACTACGCGATGTCGGCGATGGCCTTCATCCTCATCGTCAATCAGGGAATTCCACCATCTGTTGCGATGCTCATGACCCTCGCACTGGGTGGCACGGTCGGGCTGCTGAACGGGGTTCTGGTGACGGCTACCGGTATCCACTCCTTCATCATCACGCTGGGTGGCTGGTTCTCCATCCGTGGGGCCCTGCTGTTGCTCTTTAGCGGGAGCGCGAGGCTGGAAAGCGATATCGCGATCATGCAGATCTTCAGCTACGAGTTCGGTGCCGGGTTCGAGGCACTGGTCCTGTGGATGTTCCTCGTCCTGCTCGGGGCGCTGTACCTCGTCCATCGGACGAGCTACGGAAACCATCTCTATGCGGTCGGGAGCGATAGAGACGCCGCGCGCGCCAGAGGTATTCGAGTTACCCGGACTCGTCTCATCGCGTTCATGCTGACCGGTATGGCCGCCTCGTTCGCTGCCCTGATGCACGTCGCGCGGTTCGGGTCCGCCCGTCCCGTCCTCCAGACGGAACTCCCGCTGGTGGCGATCGCGGCAGCCGTCCTCGGCGGCTGTGCGCTGTTCGGCGGCCGCGGGAGCCCGAACGCGGGATTCTTCGGCGCGCTGACCTTCGGGACGTTCGGTGCCGGGCTGGTCGCGGCTGGTGCGAGTTCGGCCTGGTACCAGTTCTTCGTCGGAGTCGTCCTCGTGGGCGCGGTAGTCTTCAACCGATACGTCGATCGACTCCGACAGGAGAAACGGTGATCACCATGAGCGAAAGAAACCAACTACTGCGACTGAAAGACATCAAGAAGAGTTTCGGGTCCATTCAGGCACTCAAGGGAGTATCCCTGGAAGTGAACGAAGGAGAGGTACTCGCACTCATCGGCGACAACGGCGCCGGCAAAAGCACCCTCATCAAGAACATCGTCGGTTACCATCAGCCTGACTCGGGCGAGATCTACTGGAAGGGCGAGCGCGTCAGCTTCAAGAACCCCGACGAAGCGTTAGAGCGGGGGATCAGCGTCGTCTACCAGGACATGGAACTGATCCCGTCGCTGACGGTCGCCCGAAACCTGTTCCTCGGCAAGGAGCCGACGAACCGCTTCGGACAGCTCGACTTCGATCTGATGTACGACGAGACGAAGACGGTCCTGAACGATATCGGCCTGGCGTCGCTAAACGACCCCGAGTTGCCGGCGGAGAACCTTTCGGGCGGCGAAGCCCAGAGCATCAAGATCGGCCGGGCGCTACACTTCGATGCGGACCTCCTGATCCTCGACGAACCGCTCCGGAACCTCTCGGTGAAGGAATCCGAGAAGGTTCTGGAGACGGTCGAGCGGACGAAAGAGCAGGGGATCGGCACCATATACATCTCGCACAACATCTTCAACGCCTACGAGATCGCCGATCGATTCCACCTCCTCGATTCGGGAAGGACAGTGGACGAGTTCACGAAAGAGGACATAGATAGCGCGAAGGATCTGATTGAGGAGATGAAGACGGTCGCCACTCGGAAACCGTCCCCATAGCTGAGCGGGACGTCAGCGACGTCGCCGAGACGGCCGCGTACGTCATCGCCGCGATGAGCGGAGCACGAGTGGTGGCGTATACTAGATCTGAACGGATAATCGGTACATTTATAATATCGTGATTATTGATACCAAACGACTATGATCCCGAGGCAGCTGCCTGACAGCTTCGAGTCCGAACAGCTATCCCGTCGCCAGGCGTTGGCGGCGATCGGTGCGGCCGGAGTGGCCGGTCTCGCCGGCTGTGCTGACGGCAATGGCGGAACCGCAGGCGACACCCAGGCAGAGGACATCGAGATACGATACATCCCCCACGGAGCTCCGGGAGAAGACCCGTTCTGGGAGGCCCAGGATCAAGGCTGGAACACGGCCGTCGATCAGCTCGGAGTGACTGCATCCTACCAAGGTCCGGAGGAGTCGTCGGCCTTCACCGAGCAGGTCGACAACATCGAAACGGCCATCGACGCCGGCGTGGATGCCATTGCAGTGACGTTACCCGATCCACCGCTGTTCCAGGACGCACTCCAACGCGCCGAAGACGAGGGCATCTATGTTACCGTCACAAACGTCACAGAGAGGGGCGAGCAGACGATGCCTTGGACCGGCTACATTGGCCAGGACGAGGGCGAGGTTGGCGAGGAACTGGCGAGTCGGAGTCTCCCGCTGTTCGAGAGTGAAACCGGCTCTCCGCCAAGCGGTGCCGTGATTCTCAACCATGACCCAGGTCACTCGGCGCTCGCACTCCGCCAAGAAGGGATCGAGAGCGTCCTCGATAACAACAACGTCCCTCACGACTGGATCGAGGTACCGGCGGGCGATCCATCGGGTGTGATCAGTCAGCTCGCCAGCCATCGCTCAAACAATCCTGACGTGAACCTCGTCTTCACGCTTGGTCCGGTCGCCGGGGAGCCGGCGTTGAGCTACATCGAGGACGAAGGTCTCCAAGGCGAAGTGTACCACGCCGGCGTCGACATCTCCCAAAATCAGGCCAACGCGGTCGAAGAGGGCTACAACTTGGCACAGGTTATACAGCAACCGGCGCTGCAAGGCTACTTGGCGGCCCACTATCTCACATCGAACGCGCTTTGGGGTATTCTAACCCCGGAGCACACGCCGACGGGCCCGACGTTCGTTAGCGCGGAGAACGTAGACTCGGTCATGACGCAAATCGAGACGTTCGGCGTCGCCTGACCGGTCCGGTTCGTTGTGTCACGGAACTTTTATGCCAGCATATGACAAGCGATGTAATGATGCGATTTGGAGTCACGGATGTCGGCAGGCAGATACCGCACGTACCACGGGCAGGAAACGAACTCAAGCTAGAGCCCCACTCCCGTCGGACCAAGACCGAACACAGGAGAGATGTGACCGATGACGCTTGACGTCGGCTTCCTCGGATATCGGTTCATGGGGAAGGCACACGCCAACGCACTTGCTCGTCTCCCGATGTTCTTTCCCGACGCTCCCGCGGTCAACCGGAAGGTCCTCGTGGGTCGCGACGAGGCGGCGGTCGCCGACGCCGCGGATCGCTTCGGTTTCGATCGGACGACCGACGACTGGAGCGAAGCGATCGACGAGGTGGACGTCTTCTACAACCTCGGGCCCACGCACGTCCACGCCGAACCGACGATTGAGGCGCTAGAGGCAGGCGTCCACGTGATGTGTGAAAAGCCGCTCGCGACGGATCTGGAGACCGCCCGTCGGATGCGCGAGGCGGCCCGTGACAGCGACGCGATCGCGGGGGTCGGTTTCAACTACCGCTACGTACCGGCCCTCCAGCTGGCGAAACGACTGATTGATGAGGGGCTGTTCGGGGAGATCTACCGAGTCAGGGGCCGGTGTCTGCAGGACTGGCTCGGTGATCTGGAGGATCCCTGGAACTGGCGAACCGACGAAGAAAGGGCTGGAACGGGCGTCCTCGGCGACGTCGGCTCGCACACGATCGATCTGGCCCGGTGGTTGATCGGGGACGTTGAGCGGGTCAGCGGCCAGCTGACGATTCAGATCCCCGAGCGACCGGCGCCCGACGGGGACGGGACGCGCGAGGTGACGACCGACGACGAGTACTCCGCCATCGCCGAGTTCGATTCCGGTGCAGTGGGTGTGTTCGAGGGATCCCGCGTCGCTACCGGCCGGAAGGCGGACAACTCGATCGAGGTATACGGTTCGGAAGGCGGGTTCAAATTCAGTCTCCGACGGCTGAACGAACTCCGGGTTCTCGGTCCTAACGACCGTGGATTCCAGGGGATCCTGGTTACGGATCCCAACGATCCCTACATAGATGCGTGGTGGCCACCAGGCCACATCGTCGGCTGGGAGCACACGTTCGTCCACGAGAACTACGAGTTCCTGACGAGCGTGGCCGACGGAACACGGTATCGGCCGGACTTCGAGGACGGCTTCGAGGTACAACGGGTTCTGGACGCCGTTCAGACGAGCAACGAGACAGGCCGGCGGACACGAATCTGAGACCAACATCGCTCGACCGTCCGATCGAGGCGCACGATAGCCGTTTTCCCCTGCTTTGCAGATTTGGTACGGTTACCAAAGGTTTATATTCCGATCATGGTCAAGTGTGTCACATGCCACGGGACGATAGTACCTCGGCAGACGAGGGGCTAGTGTCAATCGAACTCGGCGTGTCGAGGCGTGATCTCATGAGACAGCTGAGTGCAGCGGGACTGGGTGGAGGGATCGCCGCACTCGCCGGCTGTAGCGCCCTCCGTGAAGATCAGGCAGTTGCCGAGGGGGAGGATCAAGCAGCCACTGGTGGGGGCGGTGACGAACTCCCGCCGGCGCTACGGGTGCCGCTCGTCCCCCCGCCGACCGCCGGCGAGATGGATCTATCGAACCCCCAGAACGTCGAGCGAGAGATGGTGTTCGTGACGCACGTCGTGGACGAATTCATGCAGACGGCGATCGCAGGGATGAACGACGGGTTGAATAGGAACGGGTGGACAGGAGAGTTCATCGGTCCCACCCAACACGACGAAGCGGAACAGGTCGAGACGCTCAGAACCACGATCAATCGTCCCGTAGGTGGGAGATGTTCCGCTTGGCGTGAACCAGCGGTAGCGAGTGCTGATTGTCGATCTCGACCGTCGTGTGGCCGTCGTAGCCGACGCGCTCGAGCGTTCGATCGATCTCGCCGAAATCGAGGACGCCGTCGCCCAGATCGGTGAATGAGCCGAAGTAGGTCACGATACTGTCGTAGTCGACCTTCCCGGCCGTCAGGTTCTCAACATGGCTCTCGAAGTCCGACGGCGGGTCGATGTCCTTGAGGTGGACGTAGGCGATGTCGTCGACGAAGCGTTCGATCCCCTCGGAGACGTCGCCGTACGCGTAGTAGTGGGCCGTATCGAACAGCAATTCTAGCTCGTCGGGCCCGTCGTCGAGCCAGCGGCGGATCTCGTCGGGCCCCTCGACGTGAGCGCCCGCGTGGTGGTGGACGACCGGCGTCACGCCGGCATCCCCCGTGGCCGCGCCGATCTCCTCAAGCCATTCGCCGAACGTCTCGTCGTTGACGACGCCCCGCGGCGGGGGGAGAATGCCGAGGAACTCTGCGCCCAGCGCTGCGGCGGTCTCGGCGCCATCGACCGCCTCCTCGACGTCGCCGGCGTCGTTCAGCCAGCCGGCCATCACGCAGTAGATCTCGATGCCGTAATCTTCGAGTAGTCCCTTGAGGCGGTCGGGACCGATGTGGTTCACCTTCGGGAGCCCGATCTCGACGCCATCGTACCGGCAGGCGGCGACGTCGCCGAGTCCCTCCGAGACGATCTCCTCGGGGTCGTACATGAGGGTCGCGTATCCAACACCCATGCCTTCGGATCTCGCACGCGCCACAAAAACGTTTCGTGCCGATACCCTCGATTTGTGACGTATTTGTTACGTGTTTGGAAACGCATTTACGGTCGCTCCCGGAACGGAAGACCAGCATGGTCGCGATCGACTACATGGCCCATCAGGAGCAGTACAGCCCGAGCGAACTCCTCGAGTACGCTCAACTCGCCGAGGAGGCCGGCTACGAGTTCGTCTGGACCTCCGATCACTTCCACCCCTGGTTTCACACCGACGCCGAGGCGGGCTTCGCGTGGTCGTGGCTGGGAGCCGCGAGCCAGCGGGTCGACATCCCGATCGGGACGTACGTGACCCCGTCGGCCGGCCACTACCACCCGGGTCGGATCGCTCAGGCGTTCGCCACCATTGGGGAGATGCACGACGATCGGGTCGTGCTCGGGCTCTCTACCGGCGAGGCGATGAACGAAAAGCCGCTGGGGGAGTCCTGGGACGAGTACCCCGTCCGTCGGAATCGTCTCGAGGAGACCCTCGAGATCGCCCTCGAACTCCTCGAACGCGACGAGTTCGTCAGCTACGACGGCGAGCACTTCGGACTCGACGAGGCACACCTCTATACGAAACCGGAGACCCGCCCGGAGGTCCACGTCGCCGCCAACGGTCCGAGCACGGCGCAACTCGCGGCGCGCTACGCCGACGGGTTCATGACGGTCCTCACCGGCGAGGAGTTCACCGATCGGCTGTACCCCGCGGTCCGGCGTTACGCCGAGGAGGAGGGGCGCGACCTCGATGAGATAGAGACGACGGTGCTGGTGATCGTCTCCTACGACGAGGAGTACGAACGGGCGTACGACGCCACCCGTCCGTGGTGGGCGACGACCCAGGACGTCTTCGATAAGGCGATCGCCGACCCGCGGGAGATCGAGGCCCTCGGCGACCAGGCCACCCGCGAGGAGGTCGAGGAGAAGTTCCTGATCGCCGACGACCCGTCGACGATCGCCGCCGAGGTCGAACGGCTCGCCGAGCAGGGGTTCGACCGGGTCGCGCTCGCGAACACGAGCCCGGAACCCGAGCGGCTGTTCGAGGTGATGGGGTCCGACGTCATCCCCTCGCTGTAACGGCGGTAAACGGACTTTCCGTGACCGGGCCGCCGGCCGATATCTGGACGATCGCCGACGAAGCGCCGATGGTCGAGGACGATAGTCGTCGCTCGCTCCGTCCGGGGAGGCGGGTCATCGGTAGACGACGGCTCGTGTGATCGGCATGCGACGAGGCCGAATCTTTATCATAGAGGGGTTCGACCGATAAGTCACGTATGCCGAGACTCACAGGCGGCGAGATCATCGCCAAGTACCTCGAGAAGGAAGGCGTAGAGTACCTCGTCGGGATCCCAGGTCACGGGAGTACGAACCTGCTCGACGCGTTCAACGACTCCGCGGTCGAGGTCATCCAGCCCCGCCACGAGCAGGGTGCGGCCCACCTCGCCGATGGATACGCGCGTGCGAGCGGCGAGCCGATGGCGGTGTTCACGTCGATCGGCCCGGGAGCGACCAACACCGTCACGGGCGTCGCGACCGCCTACGTCGACTCGATCCCGATGGTCGTCTTCACCGGTGCGCCACAGACCCACGAGTACGGTGAGGGGATCCTCCAGGAGATCGACCGCCAGAAACCCGGCGACTTTCCGAGCGTGATGGAACCGATCACGAAGGCGAGTTTCGTCGTCGACGACGTCGAACGCCTGCCGCGAACCCTGCGACGCGCCTTCCAGATTGCCGTCACCGGTCGGCCCGGTCCCGTCCACGTGGACGTGCCGATGGACGTTCAGGGCGCGGCCGCGGACGTTGAGATCCCCGACCCGGCGAATACCCGCGCCCACAGCCGACCCGGTGGGGACCCCGAGTCGATCGCGGAGGCGGCCGATCTACTCGCCGACGCCGAGCGACCCGTGATCGTCCCCGGCGGGGGCTGTATGCTCGCCGAAGCCTGGGACGAGGTCCAGGACCTCGCCGAACACCTCAAAGCGCCCGTCATCCCGACGTTCCAAGCCAAGGGGATCATCCCCGAGGACCACGACCTCTTCGTCGGTTACGCCGGCTGGATTGGCTCGACGGCGGGCAACGAGCTCGCGAGCAACGCCGACGTGGTTCTCGCCATCGGCTGTCGGTTCTCGGACCTCCACACCTCGTCGTTCGAACCCGGCGTGAGCTTCGAGATCCCGCCGAGCAAGCTGATTCACGTCGACATCGACAACCGGGAGGTCGGGAAGAACTACCCGGTCGAGGTCGGCATCCTCGGCGACGCGAAGGTGGTCACCCGACAGCTCTACGAGGGCGTCTCCGACCGAATCGAGGAGATCGGCACCGAGGACAACGCGTACTACGACGAGATCCAGCGGCTGTGGGCCGACTGGCAGGAACGCGTCGAGGAGCGCCACACCGACGACGTGCCGATGAGTATCTCCCGCGCCCTGGCGAGCGTCCGCGAGGCGCTCGATCGCGACGGGCTCGTCGTCTCGAGCGCGGGCCAGCCCCAGGAGACGACGAACCCGGAGTTCCCGGTGTACGAACCCCGGACCAATATCTCGTGTGGGGGCTTCTCGACGATGGGATTCGGCGTCTCGGCGGCGATCGGGGCGAAACTCGCCCAGCCCGAAAAGCAGGTCGTCGACGTCGAGGGCGACGGGAGCTTCCTGATGTGCAACCAGGAGGTCGCCTGCGCCGTCGAACACGACATCGACGTCAACTGGGTCGTGGTCAACAACCACGGCTGGAAGTCGATCCGGAACCTCCAGGTCGACAAGTACGGCTGGGATCGCGTGCTCAACACGCCCTTCGACGAGGAGACGGACGTCGACTACGTGAAGATGGCCGAGGCGTTCAACGTCGGCTACGTCGACCGCGTGGTCAAGCCCGAGAACCTCACCGAGACGCTGACGGAAGCCTTCGAACACAACGGGCCCTCGTTCGTCGAGGTGATCGTCGAACCCGACAACCCCGAATCCGGTGCGATCATCACCGGCGAGTGGGACCTTGCGGACCTCGAACCGACGGAGGCGGAGTGATTAACCCGACGCGTACGGAGAAGCCGTCTTCACGAACCGCCCGCTCGACTGAACGCAGGAGATAATACATGCCAGACGACCTACCACCCGTATACGGCGGCGAGATCCTTCACGTCCACCTCGATACGGGCGAGACGGAAGTCGAATCGATCGATCCCGAGGACGCACGCAGATTCCTCGGCGGCAACGGCCTCGCCGCGAAGTTGATCCACGAACACGTTCCGACCGACGCCGGCCCGTTCGACCCGGAGAACACCGTCGTCTTCGCCGTCGGCCCGATGAACCTCACGCCGTTCCAGAGCACGAGTCGTGGGGTTGTCGGGTTCGTCAGCCCGATGACGAACGGATTTTTCGACAGCACCTTCGGTGGGACCTTTCCCCGCGCACAGAAGTCGATCGGGTTCGAGGCCATCGCCGTCCACGGGGCGGCGGAAGACCTCTCGTACCTCCACGTCGACGAGGATGGGGCGAGGTTGAAGAACGCGACTGACCTCGCCGGCGAGACCACCTACGATACTTGTGAGGCCATCCGCGACCGCGAGGGACGGGGACACGACACGCACGTCATCGCTGCCGGACCCGCCGGCGAGAACGGGGTCCGGTTCGCCTGTCTCCTTCACGACTCGGAGATCCGCGAGGGGGTCGCGGGACGAGGCGGTACCGGCGCCGTGTTGGGCTCGAAGAACCTCAAAGCGGTAGCGATCGAGGAGGGGGACTTCGAGCCGTCGCCGGCGGACGAGAACGCGCTCCGCGACTTGGTCGGTCAACGCATGGGACCGCTCATGCAGGGGACCGAGAGCCTCCAGGAATATGGGACCAGCGGTTTGGTCAACCCGGTCAACGAGATGGGAAAACTGGGCCGTCGAAACTACCAGGGCGAGCAGGTCGCCGACGAGGAGGCTGAAGCGATCAGCGGCGAGACGCTGAAAGACGAGTACGTAACCGAGGACACGACGTGTGCGAACTGCGCGGTCAGGTGCGGCAAGCACGTTTCTGTCCAGGCGAAGGGGATCACCGAGGCCAAGATCCCCGAGTTCGAGAACCTCTTCGCGACGGCGCCGATGCAGGAGGTGTTCGACGTCGAGCGCGTCATTGAGGCCGACGATCTCTGTGATCGGCTGGGGATGGACGCGATCAGCTGGGGCGTGACCGTCTCCTTCGCAAGGGAATGCCACGAGAAGGGCCTGATCCCCGAGGACGCGTCCGATCACCTCGAATTCGGCGATGCCGATGGGCTGGTCGAACTCGCCACACAGACGGCCCACCGCGAGGGGTTCGGCGACGACCTCGCGGAGGGGTCGTTCAGGCTCGCGGCGTCGCTCGGCTCAGACGAGGCCGAGCGGTACCTACACGGAACGAAGGGCCTTGAGTTCGCGGCCCACTCGCCACGGGGTCTCAAGGGGATGAGCATCGGCTACGCGACCGCGACCCGGGGCGGTTCACACCACGACACCCGACCGACCCGCCAGTACGACGGCGAACACGACGAGACGGCGGAGGGAACGCCGGAGTTCGCCGCCCGCTCCCAGCACTACACCGCGCTCGGCGACTCGCTTACTCAGTGTCGGTTCGTCAGCGAGGGCGGCTGGGGCACCGAGATCAACGAGAACTACCGGGACGCGATCAACGCCGCGACCGGATGGGACCTTTCGATCGAGGAGGTCGAGCGGATCGGCGAGCGGATCTACAACCTCGAGCGGCTGATTAACGTCGAACGGGGAATCGCCAGCAGGGAGACGGACACGCTGTCGTACCGGGTGATGAACGAACCGATCCCCAAGGGGCCCGCCGAGGGGATGTACTGCCCGCCCGAGGAGCTCGACCGGATGCTCGACGAGTACTACGCGTTCCGCGGTTGGGACGACCACGGCGTCCCCCAGACGTCGACGCTGGAAGAGCTGGACCTGACCGAGTTCACCCCCGCGGACGCGTAGTACGGCTCCGGACGACGCTCTATTCGCGTTTCGATCAAGCAGTCCCGACCGGTGAACGATCGATTGCCACGTGACCGCTCGACGGTGGTTTTTTACCCCTCGTTCGAGTCCTACGAGCCGTATACGTATGACACATCGACTGCTGGTCTCGGATACCAAGGTGATCGACACCGAAGCGATACGGGAGGAGCTCGACGCGTCCGACGTGCGCCTCGAGAGGACCGATGCTCGGATGCCCGATGACCTGATCGACGTCGCGGCGGAGATCGACGGCCTCGTCGTCGATGCGAATACCCACGTTACTGAACGGGTCATTTCGTCGCTCAACAGTCTCGAGGTCGTCGGTCGGGCTGGTATCGGCGTTGACAACGTCGACGTGCGTGCCGCCGCCGACCACGGCGTCACCGTCGTCAATGTGCCCGATTACTGTCTCGACGAGGTGTCGACGCATGCGCTTGGATTGATGCTCGCGTGCGTGCGGCGGATTCCGACGTTCGATCGAGCCGTTAGGGACGGTACGTGGGACTGGACCGTCGGCCGGCCGATCGACCGGCTTCAAGGGCAGACGGTCGGACTCGTCGCGTTCGGTAAGATTGCCCGGAGCCTCTCGAGGAAGCTCCGCGGGTTCGACGTCGACGTGCTCGTCTACGATCCGTACGTATCCGAGCCCGAAATGGCGGGATTCGACGTAACGAAGGTATCCTTCCGCAACCTCCTTGATCGATCGCACGTCGTCTCCGTTCACGCACCGCTCACCAACGAAACCAGGGGTCTATTCGACGTCGACGCATTCTCCTCAATGCGTGAAAATGCCGTTCTGGTGAACACGGCGCGTGGCGGTATCGTCGACGAGAGCGCGCTCCACGGGGCGCTCGTTTCGGGCGAGATCGCTGCCGCCGGCCTCGATGTCCGCGAGGAGGAGCCTCCGACCGCCACGCCGCTATCGGAGCTCGAAACCGTCGTTTTCACCCCACACGTCGGGTGGTACTCCGAGGCGTCGCGCTCGGAACTCACCCGATCCGTTTTCGTGGATGTGCTCCAGGTTCTCGACGGAGGGGATCCGGACCACCCCGTCGATCCGGAATCTAGTTGGTGACGCCACGGAGGCGTCGAACTCCTATCACTATCGCGATCGGATACGGGACGTCCGGGTTCACTGCCGGACGAAAGTGACGGGACATGGGGCGTTCAGCAGTACGGCTTGAGCCGTACTGCCGAAGAGCGCTTTCCCGGCGGGCGTCCGTTTACGTCCCTGAATGAACAGCTGATCGGCAGCGATCTGTTCTGCCATTGAAACGAGTAGCTCATCGGGATCACCGACGGCTCCACGCACCTTACAGGACACGCCCTCGGCCTCGAAGCGTTCGATAGCAGAGCGAACGGACTCGCTACGTTTGGCGACCTCATCTGGGGATCGAGCGGGTTCGTCGAGTCCCTGGACCGCGGACTCGAACGTCTCTTCGGGATGGACGACGCCGAGAACCACGGATACATCGGCGGACGTCGCGACGTTGAGGACCGCCTCTATGAGCGACTCGTGTTCACCGTCGGTTTCCAAGGCTACGAGGATCGTATCGAGTGTCATCGCTTGAACGAACTCGGGCGAGATATATAAATTATCGTCCCCTTGCCATCGAGTTCGATCTCGGACCAGCACGTATTTGTCGCCGGCGATCGAGGTCGGTTCCGTGCTCGACGATAGCCAGCATCGACTCGGTTTCGGAACGTACAGCCTTACCGGCGAGGGCGGCATAGAGACGATGACCGCCGCAATCGAGTCGGGCTACCGCCACATCGACACGGCCCGTCTCTACGGTAACGAGCCGGAGGTTGGCGACGCGATTGACCGCGCGTCGGTTGACCGTAAGGATCTCTTCGTGGCCACGAAGATTGGTCATTTCGAGGAACCGGAGAAGACGCCTGAGTACGTCCGTTCGGGTGTCGAAGAGAGCAGAGAGCGACTCGACGTAGAGACGATCGACCTGCTCTATCACCACTGGCCACGTCGATCCGGCGAGATCGAAACAGTGCTACCGGTCTTCGAGGAGTTGGTTGAAGCCGGTGCCGTCGATCGCATCGGCGTCAGCAACTACACGATCGACGACGTTCGACGCGCCCGGGATCTCATCGATGTCCCGCTGTACGCGAATCAGGTCGAGATGCATCCACTCCTCCAGCAGCACGAACTTCACGCGTTCCTCCGTGAGAACGATATCCACCTCGTAGCGTACTCGCCGCTCGCACAGGGGACGGTGTTCGACGTTCCGGAACTCACGGAGATAGCCGAGAAACATGGGACATCGGCCGCAACCGTGAGCCTCGCCTGGTTGCTCGACAAAGACGGCGTCGTACCGATCCCCCGGTCGAGTGACGTCGCTCACGCTCGGGCGAATCTCGACGCGCGCGACCTCGAACTCGATCGGGAAGACCTCGATCGCATTGAGTCGGTCGACGACACCGTCCGCTGTGAGGACCCGGATTGGATGGAGTGGTAATCAGCCCTCTAGTTCGCACGTCGCGAACAAAGGTGGGGACGCTTGAGATCAGGAGAACTTCGAGTTGATCTCGATGACGTTCGCTGCCCGCGTCACGAGGTTTGGGATCTCCTCACGGTACCGCTTTCCCTCCATTCGGCTCGCTGGACCGGAGACACTGACCGCTCCGATGAGTTCGTCGTTCGGTTTGACCACCGCAGCGACACAGCGAAGTCCATCGATCTTCTCCTCGTCGTCGTACGCGTAGCCACGTTCGCGGATCTCTTGCAGTTCGTCTTTGAGTTCTGGTTGAGTCGTGATCGTCCGTTCGGTGTACTTTGGAAGACCATGCGTATCGATGATTTCGTCGACACGCTCTTCGGGCATATGGGCCAGTATCGCTTTTCCGAGCGCGATACAGTGCATGTATTCGCGGGCACCAACCGTAGAGGCGGTCTGTACCGCTTTATCACCCTCTGCTTTGTGTAGATATACCGCTTTGCCGTGTTCTTCAATCGCAAATTGGGATAGTTCTCCACACTGCTCAACCATATCTTCCAATTCCTCTTTGATGATGTCGTAGAATTCAATCCGATCCGCCACCACTTGGCCGAGTTTGAGAAATCGGAGACCCAATCGGTAGACGTTCCCTCGTTTAGCGACGTACTCCCTATTCAGAAGCGTAGCTAAATGGCTGTGTATCGTTCCTTTCGAATATCCTAGTTCGGATGATAATTCGGTTACTCGTGCCCCGTTTTGCCGCTCCAGTTCCTCGAGAATCTTCAGTGTGATATTGACTGCTTCTACCGTGCGTGATTCGTTATTGACCATATATCTGCAGCACGTACCCGCCCTACATAATTGTTCGCATGTAACGAACAATCGAGGGCAGTAGATACAATAATTCATAGAGGCATAATCTGAAATAACATTCCAGAGATCGTAATCGTATTTTTTATGATTGATTCTTCGCAACCCTCTAGTCGTTACAGCCATACGTCTGTTATCATCGTATGCTCAATTCTAGAGCGGTGACTACCTCCGAAACAGAGTCACACCATAAATATCACACACGTTCTCGTGTTCGTCTCTTACGAATTATTCTACACTATCGGTTCGCCTGAGGAAACGAAGATCATTCACGGTCACTCTCTTTAGTCCTTTTATCAGGATTGCTCTTGTTCTCATCGTTTTTTGTTGCTATTACTACGTCGATCACGTATGAATATACTTCTAATGTATTTCTGATCTCATATTCTTTCTTATATAATAAAAATGGATAATACCTCCCACACAGCGCATTGTTCACATATGATATTACTCTTCGATTACGGGCTGCAGTGCTATCTCGTGACACGCGTTCCATGTCTAATAGATAGATGAGCTAGTATAAAACGGTATGTACCAATTAAACTGCCTACCCACGTTGGAGATACTTTGGAATATTACGGCGCCTACTTGACAATTTTATGAAATAACTTGCTCTAATAGATATGATAACGTTGAATAAGCGCTATTGCCTGGTATGAGTTGGTGCCGACGATATCTTACAATACACTGGTCGGTGTATCTGATATCGTCGGTGATTCCTTCATATTTATTTTAGATATTAATGAAAATGTCTCACTTATATCTTTGTTCCTTTTTTATTAGTTGATGTAGAAATAATATGATCCAGGTATTTAGTGATATATTCTATTAGGACTGCTCGATTCGGATTGATGTAACCTGCCTTCGGCGAGGCCGAATCGGGTCGCGGTCGACGAGACCGCTGTCGAGATCAATAGAGAGTGATCTTGGTTATACGATACAATAGACATCGAGAATCAGCTTCGTGTTCACATAGAATTGTTCGGACGACATGGCACTGATCCGGCGGCTGCGTTTCTGCATCGGCTCGGCGAGAAATACGATCCCTCGGAGGCCGTGTTTCTCGCCGATGGATTCGGTTATCGGACTGCTATCTCTCGATTAGGTCTGAGCGATCGGCTCGATTACGTCGAGTGAAACCCGATCGGGAAACGGTTCATGCCCTCAAAGTGCGGGTCGAACCACTCTCACGATTCGTGGGTGGACGGTCGGTCGGACGTCCGCGAGTGATTGGTACGATACACACAATACTATAACTTCCACAGCCCGCATTAAGCGCTCGATGGACGAACACCGGACGAGGAGGTCGCTGACTACATAGCCTATAAGGAACCAAGGAAGACCACGGTTCGCACGTATCGCACATCCAGTGGGGATGACGGGTCGTTGGAGTGGCCGAGAAGCGCCATAGTGCATCGAACGTCCTGGGTTTGAGTTAGCGCTCTCGAGCGAAACAATCGAGTACGAGCTTTGCGCCGCCAAGGACGACTGGGCCGATGAACAATCCGACCGCACCGAAGACGACGAGCCCGCCGAAGATACCAACGACGACGATCGCGGAATCGAAGGCGTCGGTCCGGCTAATCAGCGCGGGACGAAGGTACGAATCCGAGAGGCTGACGAGCAGTCCATACACGGCCATCGCCGCACCGACGGTCGGTCGGCCGATCGCGACGAGATAGACCGCAACCAGAATCCAGATCCCGAACGCGCTGACGAGGGGCAGCAGTGTCAGAACGAACGTGGCGACGGTGAGAAAGACAACGGCGGGTACATCGGCGATCGCCAGTCCGATGCCGAGTAGTATCGCCTGAATGGCGGCGACGGCGACGTTGCCGACGACCGAGGCCCACATGAGCTGGTCCAGTCCCGTGCGGAGCTCTTCGAGGACCTCCTCATCGATCGGCAGTACCCACTGAAACCACGCGACGAGCCGATCCCCGTCCCGCAACAGGGCGAAGAAAACGAACAGCGCGATGGTCAGCCCGATGAAGAGACTCGGCAACCCACCAACGAGGTCGAGCACTCCACTCGTGATTTCCTGGATGCCCGTCGCAATGCGATCCTGATTCGCTTCGTAGAGGGGGTTGAGATCGATGACGTATCCGTTGGCCTCGAGGGCGATCTCGATGGTCTCGATGGCGAGTTGTCCTCGGCGAATACGTGGACGATCCCGAGTGAGTGTTGGACAGCGACCCCGATAATCCAGACGAGCGGGATGAGGACGACGAGTCCCGTGGCTACGACGACAGTCATCGCTGCGATCGCCGGCATGACGTACTGCTCGAGGCGCCGCTGGACTGGTATCAGAATGTACGCGAGGATGACGCCAAACAGGACGTACTGGAGATACGGCAGGAAGACGAGTAGCGCGAGGAGCCCGCTCAGCAGTGCAAGCGCGGTCAGTCCGGGCTGCTCGCCGACCCAATCCGGCGAAGCGGAGGCATCCGACATAGACGGCGGTAATACCTCTGTGGATTCGTACGTTTTTATAAACTAACAGAGATGGGTAGATTATTCACAGTTAAGATTAGAGAAATGAACATGGTAGCTCTTCACGATCGGCATCTCAGTCCGAATCATCCCGTTCGAGTGGGGGTCGTCCAATGACTGATCCAGCCATCGAGACGACGGGTCTGACCAAACGATTCGGCGACACTCCCGTCGTCTCCGGGATCGACCTGTCGGTCCCCCCTGAATCCGTCTACGGCTTTCTCGGCCCGAACGGGGCCGGGAAAACGACGACGATGCGGATGCTGACGACGCTGATCCGGCCCACGAGTGGAAGCGCGCATGTCGCCGGCCACCCGATCCACGACCGCGACGCGGTCGTTCCCCACATCGGCTACCTGCCCGAAGAACCGCCGCTGTACGACGAACTGACCGCCCGCGAACAACTGCGATACATCGCCGGGCTGCGGGACATGAACGAGATGGTAATGAACGACCGAATCGATGCCTTCCTCGATCGCTTCGATCTACTGGATGCGGCGAACGATCGTATCGACACGTACTCGAAGGGGATGAAACAAAAGACGGCCCTGATCCAGACGATTCTGCACGAACCGGACGTCGTCTTCCTCGACGAACCCACATCAGGATTGGATCCCCGTGCTGCTCGGACAGTTCGAGATCTCATCGCTGAACTGACGGCTGAGGGGATGACCGTCTTTCTCTCGACGCACATCCTTCCCGTCGTCGAGCAGGTAGCAGATACCGTCGGCGTGCTACACGACGGAACACTCGTCGCGGAGGACACCCCGGAACGACTCACGCACCGTGCCGAACAGGAGCGAACGCTCGAAGACGTCTTCCTCGACGTGACGAGCGATGAGCGAGCGGTCATCGAGCGATGAAGTGGCTGACACCGGAACGCACCCGCCGGATCGCTCGGATCGAGTACCGACGCAGCCTCCGCGCGATAGGGAAGAATCCAATTCAACTGCTGGGGATGGGATTTTTCGTCCTCTTGTTCATCGCCCTCCCGACCGCGGGCGGCGTGTACGTTATCTACCATTTCGGCCACCAGATCGCCGAACTACCGTTTCTGCTCCCGGTCGCCCGCGGCGGAGCGGCGATCGGCTGGCTTGGCCTCACCATCGTATTCGCCATGCGGGCGGTCGGAAAAACAGCCCGGATCGACCACGAGACTGGGATGTTGACGACTGTGCCGCCCCGCGATGTGGTTGGCGGTCTCCTCCTCGCGGAACTCGCTCGTGTGCTATCGATCGTGGCGATACCACTGCTCGTCGTGAGTATCACGTGGACAGTCGTGCTTAGGACGCCGACGCCGGCCGCTGCCATCCTCAGCACGGCAGTGATGGTTCTCGTCTCCGCGCTCCTCGCGGGCCACCTGTTCGGCGTCCTGTTCAAGACGGTGTTCGCGCGTTCGGAACTGCTCACGCGCTACAAGACCGTCATCTTCGCGCTCATGTTCCTCGCCTATATGGGTGTGGTATGTCGAACACGCTCGGGACGGTCATGGCGCGGCTCGGCACCCTGTTACAGGACGTCCCTCTCGCGTGGTTCGGCGACGCGTTCTTTCTCGGCGTCTCCGGTGTCGATCCCTCGCTCGTGCGGGCCATTGGCGCCGTCGCCCTCGTCGTGGTAGGCGTCCCTGCGTTGCTGCTCGTGGATGTGCGAGCAGCCACGCGGCTCTGGTACATGGACGCAGTGAAACCCGATACGAAGGGTCGTACGCGTAGGCCGGCATCGTCCACGACGTCACGACCGGGTTCGGTGAGCAACGGCGTGCTCGCTAGCGTGGCGTCTCGACCGACCCGCTCGGTGGTTGTGAACGTCTGGCGGCGGACGATTCGTGCACCGATCCGGCTCGTCTACGTCGTCTATCCGCTCTTCTTGTTCACGGGCTTCCTTCAAGGGATCGTTTCCACGGGCGAGGTACCGGCGGCGTTTCCGGTCATGGTAGCGCTCTATGGGACGTGGGTGATCGGCGCGACGGCGCTCAACCCGTTCGGCGACGAGGGTGCGATGCTGCCGTTGACGCTCACATCGACGATACGCGGTGAGCAGTTCGTTCGGGGGTACGCGCTGGCGGCGATATTAGTCGGTCTCCCATTGGCAGGCGTAGCGACGGCGATTTCGAGTGTTGTGAGCCCTCTCGACTCGATCGAGACGGTTGCGCTGACCGCGGCGAGTGCGATTCTTGGCGTCGTCGGGACGGTCGTCGCAATCGGCATCGGCACCGTGTTCCCGCGATTCGGCGAGGTACGTGTGACACGGAGTAGACACGTCGTCGTCCCGAGCAAAACCGCTTTCGCCGTCTACTCGCTGGTAGTCGTACTCGGCTTCGGCGCCGCGGCAGTGGCCGCAGTCCCGGCGGGCGCGGCGATGGTATCGGCGATGATCGAGTTCTGGTCAACCGTCCTCTGGGATCCCATCACGATTCCTGTCGAGGCCGTTCGGATCGTCGGCGGACTACTGGCGGTCTTCTTCGGTGTGGTCACACCGCTGGGTGCTTACTGGTACACCGTTCGCCGATTCGAGATGTATACGCTCGACGAGAAGTACGATTCGTGGATGTCACGCTTCGAGTGGATGCCGTTTCGCTCCTGATTCGGGAGGACTGAGTGCGATTCGATTCGCGTTCGTTTCATCATCGACTCAGCGACTTGGTTCATCCAATCGTATATATCATCCCGATAGCGTTTTAGTCAAATCCGATAGCCGGTACTCTGGTGTTATACGCAACCGAAGACCCGGACGATGCGTGGATCGGGAGTTTCTGACATCGTTGTCGGTCGAACGGCTGTTGGTACTCGCGGTGATCGTCTTTTTCATCGGGCTGATCCTCGCGGCGCTCCTCGTGCAGGTCCCAATGCAGACCGATCTCCGCTACTACGCCCTGTTGGTCCTCGGGGACACGAACGAGGCGCTCGATCCGATCCCCGACGTCAGGGTGAACGTCCGCGATACCGACATTACAGCGCGACATACCCGACCGTAAATAAAACCGTGTTGTAGATCGCATGGGCGATAATGGGAACGATCAGGGTGTTCGTGCGCTCATAGATACTCCCGAAGACGACGCCAACGCCGACGATCAACAGCGACCACCCGACAACGGTTCTCGCTGACCCGACGTAATTCCCGAAGTGCAGGGAGCCAAAGAGCACACTGGCGAGAACGATCGCACTCGGCGGGCTGAACGTTCGTCGGAGCCGACCCTGAATGACGCCGCGAAACAGATACTCTTCGACCGGAGCGACTACAACGATCGAGAGGAGCGCCATCCAGAGCGCCACGATCGGGTTCTGGGCAACGATCTCCTCGAGGACTGCTCCGGGTGTGAGTCCAAGCCACGTGAGGACGCCGCTCGCACCGGTAGCGAATACGAGTGCGGCGATGGCCCCACCGATAGCATAGCCGAGGTCACGACGCTCCGGGCGTTCGAGAGGGATCGAGAGGGAATAACGGCGAACGTACAGATAGCCCACGGCGAAAAAGCCGATCTGCCCGCTGATGAGAAGGGACACGATGACGGCTGTGCTTTCGATGTCGAGTCCAAGCACGAACAACGGAACGGCAATGAGAACACCCGCAATGGCCGAGAGGGCAGTCGCAGCGATCGTTAATCCTACCGACACCCCGAGTGCTCGAGCCTTTCCGTGGCCTGTCTCCGATGTGAGTGATGGCGCTTGTTCCACACTGCATCTATCATGAGATAGCACATAATATCATATGTTAGTTTGCCATACTGAATATCTGTGAGAGAATACGAACTATGGAGATCGGGCATACATTCATCAGCTATCCGTACGACGACAAAAACAGTGTGCTACGTTCCACACTCGAATCAATAAGCGTGGTCTGCTCACCTCGTCGATTGAATGTCTCGGCAATCGGGTCCTCCATATTTGACGAATCAACTGAGTCCGGTAGAGCCGAACTCAACCACGCAATGCTACTCCGTATTCACAGTTGCGTGTTCGGCAACCGAGTCTGATCTTTTAAATATTCCCTCCACGGATACACACGAACATATGGCAGAATCGGGCGGGGAACTACATACAGCTCCGCGTACGCTCTCAGTAGTCTACCGTGAATGACGGAGGAAAGTGACGTTCGGGCAATCGGTGCCCTACTCGAAGACGAGTACGCCCATGCAATCCTCATCCAGACGAGTAACCAGGAGATGTCCGCCCCGGAACTGAGCGAGGCGTGTAACGCCTCCGTCTCGACCATCTACCGCCGGATCGAGCGACTCCAGGAGTACGATCTGCTCGATGAACGACTCCAGCTCGACAGGGACGGCCATCACGTACAGAGCGCGACTGGAACGCATCGAAATAGAGCTCACGAACGGTGGATTCCATATCGAGGTCACGTACCGTGAAGTGGCCCCGGCCGACTTCATCGATTCCGAGGAAGAGGCACGACAGTTCGCGGACTTCGCGCTCTGGACCGCGTGGATTTCACACACGGACCGCCCGGGGAGCGATCACAGCTTCACGAACGAGTGGCCGTACAACTCTGCTGCGGGGAATACGCCAACCGGAGCGACCATGACCTGGAGCGTCATCAGTATGGTGCTCCTCATCGCAGCCGTCGGTATCGGCGTGTTCGCCTACAAATCCGTCGAACTTCCGGAGCCGGAAGTCAACGACCTCGAGATTCCAGCTCCCGACGAAATCAGTCTGACGCCCAGCCAGCGCGCCGCAACGCGATTCATCCCGCTCGCGGGAGCGTTGTTTGCCTTACAGGTGTTACTCGGTGGCTTACTGGCCCACTACTACGTCGAGCGCCACGCGTTTTTCGGCATCGAGGAGGTGTTCGGCATCAACATCGTACAGGCCTTCCCGTTCGCACTCGCGAAGACGTTCCACCTCGATCTGGGAATCCTCTGGATTGCGTCGCTCTGGCTCGGTGCTGGACTGTTCCTCCCGCCACTGCTGACCAACCACGAACCCGATCGGCAACGGACCGCTATTCACGTCCTCCTCGGGGCGCTCATCGTCGCCGCGGTCGGTGGCCTCGCCGGGATCTGGCTCGGCGCGCAGGGCTACATCGACGGCCCGCTCTGGTGGATCATCGGTAACGAAGGGCTAGAGTATCTCGAAGTCGGCCGACTCTGGCAGGTCGGCCTCCTCGTCGGCTTCGTCCTCTGGACCGCCCTCGTCTGGCGCGGCTTCAAGCCGATGCTCGACCGGGAGGCTCGCTACGGCTTGGCACACATGATCATCTACGCGGGTGGGTCCATCGGCCTGCTGTTCGTCGCGGGCATGCTCTACACGCCCCAGACGAACATCGTGATGACGGAGTTCTGGCGGTGGTGGGTCGTCCACATGTGGGTCGAGGGCGCATTCGAGTTCTTCATCGTCGCGATTGTCGGGCTCACGCTCGTAAGCATGGGCCTGCTTCGAAAATCCTCCGCCAAAAAGGCGGTGGCGTTCCAGGCCCTGTTCGTGATGGGATCGGGTATCATCGGGGCCTCCCACCACTACTGGTGGGTCGGTCAGCCCGACGTCTGGATCCCCCTGGGTTCGGTGTTCTCGACGCTGGAGCTCATCCCCCTGATCCTCATCCTCTTCGAGGCGATGGGACAGTATCGCGCGCTCGCGACGAGCGACGAGGCGTTCCCGTACACGCTGCCGTTCATGTTCATCATCGCCAGCGGGTTCTGGAACTTCCTCGGCGCGGGCGTGCTGGGATTCTTCATCAACCTCCCCCTGATCAACTACTACGAACACGGCACCTATCTGACGGTCGGCCACGCCGCGATGTTTGGGGCGTTCGGGTTCCTCGCGCTCGGGATGGCCACGTATATGCTGCGCATCTCGACGAAGCCCAGTGAGTGGGCCGAACGCCGACTACGGTGGGCGTTCTGGCTGTGGAACGTCGGCCTCGCGGTCATGGTGTTCGTCTCCGTCCTCCCCGTTGGATTCCTGCAACTGGAGACGGCATTCACGCAGAGCTACGCCGCCGCGCGGAGCCTCGCGTTCTACAACAGCGATCTCGTTCAGTTCCTCTTCTGGGCACGGCTCCCCGGCGACACGATGATCATCCTCGGGACGCTCGTCTTCCTCTACGACATGGTGGCAAAGCGATTCACGTTGCGCTCGGTTTCGATGCCGCGTGACACGCCGGGGGGAGGGACGATTCCCGACCGGGTGATGGCCGAAGACGACGATTGACCGCGAGGCGAACCAGCGTTTGCCTCCATTCCAACTCCCTTCACGCCTTCGAGTTCACAACATTATCCGTCTCACTAGAAGTTAGTCACGTAATGAGCGAGGACGAAACGGTGTTTGACCGTCTCGGCAGTCACGAGGCAGTCGAGAGCGTCGTGAACGACTTCTACGACCGCGTTTTAACGGTACAAGCAGTACGGTTCGACGGCCTCCATCCGCTCATAGAAGTGGTCCATGTCGACGACCAGATCCTTGATAAGGAGTTGGTGCAAGAGCATTGATGAAGAGTTGGTACAAGAGCGGCACTACTCGAATTGGGTCGTCGAGGTCGGAGACGTTCGCCTGACAGCCTAGGCGTCGGCGTCCATTGATGAAGAAGCCATCACGTCCACACGCTGCCCTGCGACACGAATACCGTGAGCGTGAGGCTCGTCTTGCTGAGGAAAAGGAGAGACGAGGTCGAAGAGCGGCCGGAGGATCTCCCGGGTGATGTGCCGACGAAAGCGACGATCACGATCAAGGAGATCAACGACGATCGCTATCACTACTGACAGTGGCGAGATTCCGACAAGATCCGCTCCAAATACACGGGCCCGGTTGATTTCCGACGACTCGCTGAGAGAGCGTCGTGGGAGGTCCAACTGGCATCAATCGACCCCCCGTGTTCGAAGTGAAAATCGGGGGGGATCCGCACAAGAATGGCGAGAGAGACCAGTTTACACTTCGATGATGGGGGGTGTGTCTGAGCAAGGTTTACACTTCGATGATGGGGGGTGTGTCTGAGCAAGGTTTACACTTCGA